>JBEVDP010000032.1:0-6085 GCA_040513235.1 Acidimicrobiia bacterium
TCCGATTCTCGATAACCGGTGGTGATGTTCCATCCGAAACGCCCGTTGCTCATCGAGTCGAGCTGCGCGCCGAAGCTCGCGATGTCGGCGGGAGGGATGAAGGTTGTGTGCATCGTGGCGATCACGCCGAGGGTCGTCGTCTCGCCGAGGACCAACCAGCTCCATGGGATCGAATGGGTCGACGGGTCGAGATGACCGATCCGCGAGGACGCGGCGGAGTTTGGCGAGTACGAGTCGGCGAGGAGCACGAAGTCGAAGCCGACGCGCTCTGTCTCTCGGGCCATTCGTCGTTGCCACTCGACGTCGAGGACGTCCGGGTTCTGCTGCGCGACATAGCCACACGGGATCTGGGTACGCGATGTGGGCCAGAAGAGACCGATACGGAGAAGATCGTCAGCGCGACGCGCGCTGTTGCGAAGGATCATCTGGCACCACTTTGCTCAATGCGAGACATCATCCCGAGCGGTATCGTAGAAGAGTGTATTGACAGCACTAGCCTCCGGGCGTGCTTGACCCAACAGGGGAAGTGCCTGCCGGGCCATGATTGTCGACGACCAGCCCATGCTCGGCTCGGTCGAGGCGGTGGGGCGTGCGCTCTCCGCGGTCGAGGGGCGCGAAGCCACCGTCCGGGCGTGGGCGCACCTCGCGCCCGAACTGGCGCAGGACCGCGCCCGTGCAGTCGATCGCCGGCCGGACAGACCGCTGCGCGGCATCGTGCTCGGCGCGAAAGACGTCTTCGATACCGGTGACATGCCGACCGAATACGGATCCGTGATCTACCGCGGGCATCGCCCACGCGCCGATGCCGCAGTCGTCGCCCAGTTGCAACTCGCAGGAGCGGTGTGCCTGGGCAAGACGGTGACGGCTGAGTTTGCGGTGGTGACACCGGGCCCGACGACCAACCCGCATCGTGCGTCCCACACGCCGGGGGGGTCGTCGATGGGCTCCGCGGCCGCGGTCGCGACCGGCATGGCAGATCTCGCCCTGGGAACCCAGACTGCCGGATCAATCATCCGGCCCGCGTCCTTCTGCGGCGTATACGGCTACAAGCCGACCTTCGGCTCAGTCTCGATCGCAGGGCTGAAGCTCGTTGCCCCCTCGCTCGACACCGTCGGGTTCTTCGGGCGCAGTGTTGCGGTGATCGATCGCGCGCGTGTGGTTGTCACCGGGCGGATGCCCGCCGAGGCCCAGGAAGCACCCCCGTGCATCGGCGTGTACCGGACCGAGCATTGGGATCTTCTCGAGCGCGACGGTCGTCGTGCGCTCGACGCCGCTGCGCTCTTCGCGCGGGGCGCGGGTGCTGCGGTGTCCGAGGTCTCCGCACCCGACGGCCATCTGAGGCTCGGGGAGCAGCAGCCGAAGGTGATGGCGTATGAGGCGTCGCGCGCCCTCGCGTGGGAGCGTGTGCATCACTCTGCGATCTTGTCGCCGGCACTGCGCGATCTGTTGGATTGGGGGTCGCGGATCCCCGCCTCTGCGTACGACGAGGCGAAGGAGCGCGGGCTGGTCGCCGCACGGGGGCATTCGCAACTGTTCGGTGGCGCCGACGTGTTGTTGACGCCTGGTGTGCCGGGCGAAGCACCCGAGGGCCTTGCGTCCACGGGAGACCCGAGGTTCGCCCGGATGTGGACTCTCCTCGGGTACCCCACGTTGAGTGTGCCGGGGCTCACGGGCGCGAGCGGCCTCCCAATCGGCGTCCAGCTCGTGGGCCGACCGGGCGACGACGCGCGCTTGCTCGCGGTCGGTGCCTGGCTCGGCAGGATCCTGGACGAAGCGCCGCCCGGCACTAGTTGAGCCCGGCGACGCACCTTGTCGACGCAGCGGTTCGCAACGCGCACCACATGGAACGGATCCGCGACCCGAGTTGCGTGATCGAGATGCGGAGAGAGCCCGGCCCGGAAGCTCTCCGCGAAATCGGTCGCCACTACATCGATGCCCGCAAGCCAGGCCGGATCCGCGTTCGCGGTCCAACGCCGCAGATCAGCAGCCCGGTTGCCGCGCACCATGTCGATCACGATCCGGGGCTCGAGATCGACGAGGCCGGTCGCGCGTACACCGTCGAGTGGTGCCGATTCGCGCGCAGGAACGACGTCTCGTCAACGCCGAGCTGCCGCACAACTCCGACGCGGTCAGGGTCGTCCACGAGTGGCGTGCCGTGCTCGACCACCGCGTTCATCACCGTCCACCAGCAGACGCCGAACTCGGCCGCGACCTGCGACACCGGCCGAGCGTGCTCACCGACTTGGCGGCACGCCTCCATCCCCGCGCGCCTCCATCCCCGCGCGCCGCGTGATCACCGCTTGCGCGTCAACATGGGCGGAGCGCTCGGTCCAGGTCTTCGCGTCACACGCTTCCTCGCGGCAACGCCACCGCCGCTTGCGCCACACCAACCGCGCCGGGCGACCGAAGCACGCCAGGTCCCGGATCTCGACCGTCTTGCGTTCATGAGCCTCCGCGCGCGTGCCACACGACGCGCAGCCCATCAACTCCGAGATCGTCTCGATCGAGATCACGAGCTCATCGACGTGCTCGGTGACCTCGAGCACCCGGAACCCGTCGAGTCCCAGCAACGCTTCCGCCAGCCCGATACCGTCGCTCACGCGGGGGTCCTCTCGTCGTCGCAGCCCTGAAGAAGCCGCAACGATGACGGGACCCCTGCCCCGACTGGTGGACCTCAGCTACACGTCACTCCTACACCAACGCGAAGAGCCGCAATAGATACCTTCGAAGCCGCGGCGTTCGATCTCGATCGCGAGGTCGATTGCCTGACGACGGCGCGTCGGACTGGCGACGACGGCGATGCCGGGAAGCTCGCTCACGGGCGCGGGAGGTTATGACTGATTGAGCGACGCCGCCAGGGCCGCGTGCTTGTCGAGGATGGGAAGCACGACATCGGCGGGAGCGGAGGGGAGTTGCAGCAGCACGCGTTCGAAGCCTCGCGCGTGTTGCTCCTCGATCCACGCGGCATCGGCGGGCCCGGGAATGGAGAGCCTGATCGTCGCCGGGTCCCGGCCGCGGTCCTCCGCTTCGTGGCGGAGTCGGTCGAGCGCAGCATCGACATCCGGACCGCGGTGGTTGGGGAACCAGCCGTCGGCATAGTCGATCACGTGGCGGATCATGCGAGGGCCACCCGCGCCACCCAGGAACACGGGGGGACCCGATGGCGTCGTTGGCTTCGGCCAACACCAACTCTTCTCGAAATGCACGAGGGTGCCTGAGTACTCGGCTTCGTCCTCGGCCCAGAGTGTGCGCATCGCGGCGATGTTCTCCCGTACGAGCGTCCAGCGATTCGCGGGGTCTACGCCATGGTTCTCCATCTCCTCGAGGTTCCACCCGAACCCTGCGCCGAAGATGAACCGCCCCTCGGAGACACGATCCACGCATGCAACCTGCTTGCCCAGCACGATCGGATCTCGCTGCGCTACGAGACACACTGCAGTTGCCAACTTCAACTGTCGCGTCACTGCCGCTGCCGCGGTGAGAGCGACGATCGGGTCGTACGCGCGGCGGTACATCTCGGGTAGCTCTTCGCCGTCACGGTACGGTGAGCGACGGCTCACAGGAATGTGCGTGTGCTCGGCGATCCACAGCGATTCGTAGCCGCGTTCCTCGAGTGCGAGGGCGAGCGCGACCGGTTCGATCGACTGGTCGGTGATGAAGGTCGAAACGCCGAGACGCAATGGAATCCTCCGGTCCTTGAAGCTCGCGAGCTTAGGGAGACGAGCGCGAATCGCTTTCGATCACGGTGTGGCGGATGCTTTCCCGTCGGCGCCGAGGAACGGGCTCAGTGCCGTGGCGAGCTGCCGTGTCGTCTTGGAGCCGAAGAGGCGGAGCACCGGTTCGCCGTGTCGAAAGAGGATCAAGGTCGGCACCGACGAGACGTTGAACCGTTCCGCAATTGCCGGTGATTCCATGATGTCGAGGGTGCCCGCCCTGAGGCCCGCCGTGCGCTCGCGAACGAAATCCTCGAGGATGGGCGCGAGCGCGTGACATGGCGCGCACCAGTCGGCGAAGAAATCGACCAAGTACGGAACGGATGACGCGCCGACCTCGTCTTCGAACGTCGCGTCCGTGAGCGTGACGAGTGTGCGGTCAGTCATACACGCGCTCGGGCAGGGGAAGGCCCTCGAGCTCCAATGCTGTCAGGGGATGATCCGGCTCGATCCCGAGCTCGCTCACGAAATAGGCGACTTGTCGGGTGTGCTGAGCCGAGTGCCACACTTCCCGCGTGAGGGTCTCGTGCAGGGTTCGATGACCCCAGTAGGTCTTGACAACCCGATCGAGCGGATCGTCGCGCCCTGCGCGTTCCCACCAGTCGTGGAAAAGCGTGAGGGTCTCTTGCGCCCGGTCCCTGACATCGGCCGCGGTTCTCACGTCTTCGGGAGGATCGCCGTAGAACGAGATGTCGTAGACGTCCGTGTCGTACGCGGTGATGAACGTGCGCATCACCGATCCCGCGTGGTTCGCGAGACCGAGCAACGATCGGTCGCGATCGGGAGTGGTTCGCTGCAGCGCAACCGGCGGAATTTGCACCACGAGGCGACACAGGGCCGCGATGACTGCGTCGTACTTCGCGACGAGAATCGCGGGTCCGAGCAGGACGGGAGCCTCGTAGTCCGCGCCGATCAGGTCGGCAACGGCTTTCAGGTCGACTCCGTTCACGCATCGGTCGCCAACGCACGTCGCCGGAACGTACAGACCGTGCTGTGCGAGTTTGTCGCGGCCCTCGGGTTGGTCGGACAGGTTGATCTCCTGGAAGGGCAGCCCCGTGCTCTCGATGAACTCTTTCATCCGCAGGCAACTCGAACAGCCGGGCATCCAATAGACCTCGATCGTTGGTACCGACGGGTCAGGTTGGAGTCGATTCTCGACGGTCATGGGACGACGATAGACGGCTCTACGCGTCTGCTGCACGGTGAGGTGACATTTGATCTGGCTTGCCTGAGGGGCGGGCCTGGAAGGATGTCGCTATGCCGAAGCCGTTTCCGAAGGAGTTCCGCGAGGACGTCGTGCGAGTCGCTCGTGGCCGTGATGCGGGTGTGATCTGGCGGAAGTAGTCGTCGGCGTCGCGTCCCGAGCCGACGTACGTTGAGGCGGTGACGTCGACGCCTGGACTCGAGCTTGCTCGCGCGTTTTACGAGGAGGAGCTTCAGCCGATCGTCGATCGCGTCACGCCTCGGCTTCGCTACAGCGCGGCACGGATCGGCCGCGGTTCAGAAGTCCTCGGCTTCGACGACCAGGTGTCTCGAGATCACGACTGGGGCCCTCGTCTCGAGATCTTCCTCAACGTCGCAGACTTCGAGCGGTACGCGGAGGTGCTCGACGAAGCGTTCGCAACGACACTTCCCTCGACGTCCGGCGGCTACCCGACATCGTTCGCGATCGCCGCCGACGGCGTTGGCATACCTGCTTCGATGGAGTCGGATGAGCGAATCGATCATCGCGTGGAGGTGCACGACCTCGGCCAGTGGTGCCAGTCCATGCTCGGGTTCGACCCGCGTCACGGCATCACGTCGTTCGATTGGCTGGCCACGTCGAGCCATCGTCTTGCGGAGGTGACGGGCGGTGCCGTGTTCCACGACGGGCTCGGTGAACTTGGTCCGATGCGCGCGGCGCTGGACTACTACCCCGAGCCGATCTGGCGGTTCATCCTCGCGTCGCACTGGACGCGTATCGGTCAGGAGGAGGCCTTCGTCGGACGTTGCGCGCAGGTCGGCGACGACCTCGGTTCGACGATCATCGCGGCGCGGATTGCACGCGACCTGATGCGACTGTGCCTCACGATGGAACGCCAGTACCTCCCGTACGCGAAGTGGCTGGGAACGGCATTCGCGCGTCTCGACATTGCAGAGGTGATCACGCCGCACCTCATCGCGTCGTTGCAGTCACACGACAGTGACCTACGCCAGCGAGAGATCGGGATCGCGTACGAGATCGTGGCGAAGCGACACAATGAGCTCGGCCTGACCGACGTGATCGACGAAAACGTACGACCGTTCTGGGGACGCAGATTTCCCGTCATCTTCCCTGAACGGTTCGCTGAGGCGCTGCAGCACGGACTGCGTGAAACTGACCTCGCCGATCT
>JBEVDP010000033.1:0-5853 GCA_040513235.1 Acidimicrobiia bacterium
GCCGCGTTCGACTCGGTGGGCGTCGCCGACCCGTTCACGGGCCTCGCGTGGGGTCTCGACGATCCCATCTTCGCGGGGAACACGGTCCGGAGGTCGTCGTTCCTTGCTACCAGCGGAGTCCTGCCGGTCGACCAGTACAAGCAGTTCGAGAGCTGGGCCGCGGCGCGGTACGACAAGCCCGGCGGCCCGTTCGACCCGCATACCGGAACCCAGTACGTCTACTCGCAGATCTCCGATGTCTCCTACAAGAGGCTGACCCGCGAGATCGCCGTGCCGGCAACTGGTGGCTCGATGACGTTCTGGACGTCCTACGACACCGAAGCAGACTGGGACCACCTGTTCGTGGAGGCGCGCACTCCCGGCGGTGACGACTGGACGACGCTGCCGGACGCCAACGGGAACACGACGACGGATCCCGGCCAGAGCTGCCCCGCGGGCTGGGTCGAACTGCACCCGCAGCTCGCCCACTACCAGACGTGGGACGGCGCCAACGCGTGCACCGCAACCGGCACCACCGGCGCTTGGAACGCCGCGAGCGGCAACTCGGCGGGTTGGCAGGAGTGGAGCATTGACCTGTCGGCTTACGCCGGCCAGACCGTCGAGGTGTCCATCGCCTACGCCAGCGACTGGGCGTCGCAGGGCATCGGCGTCTTCGTTGACGACATCACGCTCCCCGACGGCACCAGCACCTCGTTCGAGACGGGCCTGGACGGCTGGGCGATCGCAGGGCCGCCCGCCGGCAGCGCACCCAATGCCAACAACTTCATCCGAACCGACGCGTCCGGCTTCCCCGTCGGCAACGCGATCTCCACGCCGCACTCGCTGCTGCTCGGGTTCGGACTGGAGGGCGTCTCGACCGAAGCCGAACGCAACGCCGTAATGGGCCGTGCGCTCGACCACCTGCTGGACTAGAAGGCGAGTCAGACACCACCCTCATAACCGCTGAAGCGGGGTGAACGAACGGTTCACCCCGCTTGGCGGGCGGGTTAGGGTGTTTGCAGTTCCCCCGGGACTTCCTCGAGTCGTGTTCGTCGCGCTCGGGGAGGTCCGATGCTCCGCCGTCTCGTCGTCGTTGCGTGTGCGCTGGCGCTGTCCGTCCCGTTCGCGGCCGACGCCGCCGCGACCGCGGAGTCCGCATGGGTCAAGCCCGTGCCCGGCGCTGTCGTGCGCTCTTTCATACAGCCCGTCGCGCAGTGGGCGCCGGGCCACCTCGGTGTCGATTTCGCCGCCGCGCCGGGCACCCCCGTGCGCGCCGCGGGCGCGGGTCAGGTGTCGTTCGCGGGCACTGTCGCCGGCGCGCTGCACGTTGTCGTCGCGCACCCCGGCGGTCTGCGCACGTCCTACGCGTTCGTCGCGTCGATCGCGGTTCGCCGCGGCCAGAAGGTGCAGCGCGGCGAGGTGATCGCGACCGCGGGCGGCACGGGCACCAATCACGACGCGACAGTGCTACACCTCGGCCTGCGCCACGGCGACACCTACATCGATCCGATGACGCTCTTCCGCACGGTCGACTTGGCCGAAGTCGTGCAGCTGGCACCGACGCAGGAGCCGTTCGGCTACTCCGTCGCCCAGGAGCGACGCGGCATTCTCGACGGGCTCCGCGGCTCCGCCGGCGCGCTCTCGGGTGCCGGACTCGATCTCGTCCGCGGTGCTGCCGACGCAGCCTCGACGACGTTCACCGCGCTCGAGCCGCTGATCCGCACGCTCGGGTCGCGCTTCTTCGAACGGGCGCTCCGGCTGTGGGAGGGCTTCCCGCCGACAGGCTGGGCCGACGTCCTTGCGCTCGCCGCCGAAGTCGCCGTCGCGATGGCCAACGAGTACGAGGACTGCACATGGTCGGCGGCACCGGCCGATGGCGCCGGCGGGTCCGGGCACCACGTCATGGTCGTCGGCGGTGTCGGCAGTTCGACCCGCGCCGACGGTACCACCACCGATCTCCCGCTCGACCGGCTCGGATACCAACCCGACGAGATCGCCCACTTCTCCTACGCGCCCGACGGCGGCGCCTACACCGCGATCGACACGCTCGGGCCGATCTACGACGCGGCGTTGCGGCTCGCCGAGCAGCTCAAGGAACAACAGCGGCGGGCCCCGTATCGCGAGGTCGACCTCATCGCCCACAGTCTCGGCGGCACGGTGGTGCTCGCGTTCATGCGCCTCGTCTACGACCCGGGCGACCCGGCCTACCCTCCGCTCGGCAAGGTGGTCACCCTGGCCGCGCCGCTCGAAGGAGTGCCGCTCCCGACATTCGTCGACTTCCTCCGCGAAGTCCCCGGCCTCGACCGCGAGATACCTGCCGAGGGAGCGATCGCCGACCTGTCCGAGGCTTCCGATCTCATGCGCCGGTTGCGCACGGCCGAGACCCCGGGGTCGATCGAGCTCACAACCATCGGCTCGATGTTCGACGTCCTCGTGCCCGCCGATCTCGCCACCACTGACGGCGCCCGGCACACCGTCGTCGAGACCGACACGACCGAGCCCTGGACCGCCCACATGGCGGTCCTCCAGGACGGGTTCTCGCTCGCGGCCGTACGGGCCGCCATCGAGAGCCGGCAGCTCCCGTGCCAGAACCCGACGACGGTCGTCCTCGGCGAGCTGCTCCCACCCATGATCACCGGGTTCGAATCGGGCCTGACCCCGTTCCCGTGGGGCGCCCCGTTCGACGGGCTCTGAGGCGGGCACCGCTACACTGCCCGACCGAACCCGGGCATTCGATCCGGATACCAGGCACGCCCGCAACCCCGAGGTGGCGTCCGACCGCGCAAGTTCGGTCGGCGCTCGCGCGGGCGGAAGCTGAACCAAGGGAGGCACGGCCGTGGCCGTCGTTAGCATGAAGCAGCTGCTGGAAGCCGGAGTTCACTTCGGCCACCAGACCCGGCGCTGGAACCCGAAGATGCGTCGGTTCATCTTCGGTGAGCGCAACGGGATCTACATCGTCGACCTGCACCAGACCCTCGACCGCATCGACACCGCGTACCGCTTCGTGCGAGACACCGTCGCCGACGGCGGCACCGTCTTGTTCGTCGGCACGAAGAAGCAGGCCCAGGAGCCGGTGGAGCACCAGGCGCAGCGGTCGGGCCAGCCGTACATCAACTTCCGCTGGCTCGGCGGCATGCTCACGAACTTCGCCACGGTGCACGCGCGCGTCGCCAAACTGCGTGAACTGCAGCGCGTCGTCGACTCCGGCGAGATCGAGCAGATGCCGAAGAAGGAAGGGCTGAAGGTCCGCCGCGACCTCGCCAAGCTCGACCGCAACCTCGGGGGCATCAAGCACCTCGAGAAGCTGCCGAGCGCCGTCTTCGTGATCGACACGAAGAAGGAGCACATCGCCGTCACCGAGGCGAACCGCTTGAAGATCCCGGTCGTCGCGGTCGTCGACACGAACTGCGACCCCGACATCATCGACTTCGTGATCCCCGGCAACGACGACGCGATCCGTTCCGCGCAACTCATGTGCCGCGTGATCGCCGACGCGGTGATCGAGGGCAAGCACATTGCATCGCGGCGAAATGCGCGTCCGGGAACACGCACCGAAGATGCCGCTCCGGCCGCCGCAAAGGCGTTGCCGCAGCGCTCCGCCGAAGAAGAGGCAGCGCACCAGCAGCGTCAGGCCGAGGCGCGTGCGGCCGCGGCCGCCAAGCAGCGCGAGATCGAGGAGCGGGCCAGGGCCGCGAAGGCCGCCAAGGACTCAGAACCCGAATCCGAACCCGAACCGGAACCGGCTCCGACAACTGAGACCGAGACGACCACCGAGGCCGCGGCGGAAGCCGCGCCCGAAGCCGCTGCACAAGGGTGAGAAGAAGAGATGGCTGAAGTATCCGCGAAAGACGTAGCGGCGCTGCGCAAAGTGACCGGCGCCGGGATGATGGACTGCAAGCGCGCGCTCGAGGAGAGCGGCGGCGAGCTCGACGCGGCCAAAGACTGGCTTCGGGAGAAGGGCCTCGCCGGCGCGGCCAAGCGTGCGGGCCGCGAGGCCGACCAGGGCGCGATCGACGTGCTCATCGAAGGGACAGTCGGCGCGCTGGTCGAGCTGAATTGCGAGACCGACTTCGTCGCCAAGGGTGCCGACTTCAAAGGCACCCTCGCCGATCTCACCAAGCTTGTCGTCCAGAGTGACGCCGACCTGGCGACGCAGTCGCTCGACGGCACCACGGTCGCAGAGACGATCCAGCAGCTCTCGGGCAAGCTCGGAGAGAAGATGGAACTCGGCCGCGTCGTGCGGTACGAGTCGAGCGACGGTGTGCTCGACGCGTACAAGCACATCCAGAACGAGCGGGGCACCATCGGGGTGCTCGTCGAGCTCGGCGGGGTGACGCCCGGCGATGCCCAGGCGCTCGAGGTCGCGCACGACGTCGCGCTGCACATAGCCAGCGCGGCGCCGCGCTTCGTCGGCCGCGATGACGTCCCGGCCGACGAGGTCGAGCGCGAGCGCGGCATCCTCGAGGCGCAGACGCGCGAAGAGGGCAAGCCCGAGCAGGCAATGGCCAAGATCGTCGAGGGCAAGCTGAATGGCTTCTTCAAAACCGTCGCGTTGCTCGAGCAGGGCTTCGTGAAGGACCCCAAGACGACCGTGCAGGCGTTGGTGTCGAGCCTCGGCCCCGACGCGACCGTCCGGCGGTTCGCCCGCGTCAAGATCGGCGAGGAGTAGCGGATGCCCGAGAGCAAGTACCGCCGGGTGGTGCTCAAGCTTTCGGGTGAAGTGTTCGCGGATCGGACGATCGGTTACGGCATCGACTCCGACGTCGTGCTGCGCGTCGCCGAAGAGCTCAAAGAAGCGCGAGAAGAGCTGAACGTCGAGATCGCGATCGTGGTCGGTGGCGGCAACATCTGGCGCGGCTTGAGCGGCGCGCGCCGCGGCATGGACCGCGCTCGCGCCGACTACATGGGCATGCTCGCAACCGTCATCAACGCGCTCGCGTTGCAAGACGCGCTCGAGTCGGTCGGCCAGCAGACGCGCGTGCAGACGGCTATCACCATGGCGCAGGTCGCCGAGCCGTACATCCCGCTGCGCGCGATCCGCCACCTGGAAAAGGGGCGCCTCGTCATCTTCGCCGCCGGCAACGGCAACCCGTACTTCACGACCGACACGACCGCGGCATTGCGCGCGGCCGAGATGAGCGCGGAAGCGTTGCTGAAGGGCACTCACTCCGGCGTCGACGGCGTCTACGACGCCGACCCGCGCCTCAACCCCGATGCGGTCAAGCTCGAGCAGATCGAGCACATGGAAGTGTTGAGCCGCGGCTTGCAAGTGATGGACTCGACGGCGATCACGTTCTGCATGGACAACGACCTGCCCATCATCGTGTTTGACGTCAGCCAGCCGGGGAACATCCGCCGCGCGCTGATCGGGGAGCCGATCGGGACATTGGTGAGCTCGAGGGAGGACGCATGAGCGAGCGCACAGGTGGCCGGGTACCCCGGCCGCAAGCGAGCGGGGCCCGAGCGGCCCGGCGCCGTGGGCGCCAGGAGCGGAAGCCGTGACGCACCCGAAGGTCGACGACGCCAAGGACAAGATGCACAAGGCCGTCGTCCATCTCCAAGACGAGTTCGGTGCGGTGCGAACCGGCCGGGCCACGCCCGCACTGGTCGAGAAGCTGCGGGTCGACGCCTACGGCTCCGAGATGCCGCTCCAGCAGCTGGCGGGTTTCTCGGTTCCCGAGCCCCGGGTGCTCGTGATCTCCCCGTACGACAAGGGGACGATGAAGGCGATCGAGAAGGCCATCCAGGCGAGCGACCTCGGCGTGAACCCCTCGAACGACGGTGCCGTCATTCGCATCACGTTCCCGGAGCTCACTGCCGAGCGGCGCAAGGATCTGGTGAAGGTCGTGAAGGCCCGGGCCGAGGATGCCCGCG
>JBEVDP010000034.1:0-2527 GCA_040513235.1 Acidimicrobiia bacterium
ACGGCGATCGGCAGCTTCAGCGCGAGCTCCGCGATGACGTCGACGGTGCCGTCGATGCGATCGAGCAACTCGTTCGTGAGGCGAAGGATGTCAGGCCGTAGGTTCTCGACCGTCTTGGGCGTGAATGCCTTCGCGACGAGGCGGCGCAGACGCGTGTGGTCGGGCGGGTCGAGACCGAGCATGGACTGGTTGCGCGCCTCGAAGTCGGGAAAGCGATCGAGCCATTCTTCACGCGTGAGCTCGTATCGCTCCCACGGAGTGAAGTTGCCGCCCTTGCCGAAGCGGGGGTCGCGCAGCACCCACTGGCAGTCGTCGTAGCGGGCGACGACAACCATGCCGATCGCGCTGCGGAATGCGGGCGCGTGCTCGCGGATCGCGGCGTAGCGCGGGTACGGATCAGCCTTTCCCTCGGGCGTTAGGAGAATCTCCGCCAGCAGGGCGTCGACGTCCAGGGTGGGTGCGTCCGTCATGCCGGAAGCCTCGCACATCGACGCTCAGCAGTGGAGGGCGAATCGTTCGAGCGGTGTGGAGGGTTCGGTACCGGTGACGAGGCTTGCGAGCAGTTCGCCGAGGAGGGGGCCGAACTTGAAGCCGTGCCCCGACGTCCCGGCGCCGACGACCACGTTGCCGGCGCGGTGCAACACGAAATCCTCGTTCGGCGTGTTGTCGTAGATACACGTGTCCACCTCCACCGCGACCGGTTCGTAGGCCGGGAGCCACGCACGCGCCGCGGCTTCGAGTGCAGCAACCGCACGCGCGGGTGGCGGGTCGGCCGGAGCCTGCGGATCGATCACCTCGCCGCCGTGGTGCAATGCGATCTTGTAGAGATCGCTCCCCGGCGTCGGCAGTCCGTAGACGGCGGGATCGCTGAAGTCGACGAAGATCGGGTGCGGTTCCAGCGCGGCCTTCGGTTGCAGGTACGCAACATGCTCACGGGTTGCGTTCGTGCCCGCGGGCACGAGATCCGGGCACAGCGCGCCGGTCCACGGACCCGCCGTCAGCACCACGACATTCGCAGATATGGCGCCGGCGAGCGTCTCGACCCGCACGGGTTCGCCGTCGATGATCGCGGTGACCGCGCATTCCTCGCGCACATCACAGGTCGCGGCCGTGCACAACGCCGCCAGCGTTGCGGCCGCGGCGATCACGCCGGAACCGGGTTCGTACAAGGCCGGCCCGTGGCCCGCGAACATCGGAAACGCGGCGACCACTTCGGCGGCCGAGAGCCGTTGTGCAGGCGCGCCCGCCTCCGAGAGCGCCGCGGCGACAGGTTCGGCGCCCGCACCGAAGGTGAGTTGCCCGGTCACGTCGAGCAACGGAGTGCCGGTCTCCGCTTCCAGTGCGCGCCAACGTGGGAGCGCGAGCTGCGCCAGCCGCACGTACAACGCATCGGCATACCCGAATCGGAACACGCGCGATGGTCCATGCGAACCGCCGCGCGCGTGGCCGATCGTCGCTTGTTCGAGCACCAACACCTCGCGCCGACCGCGCAGCGCCCACGCGGTCGCAAGACCGAGCAACCCTGCGCCCACGACGACGACGTCGGCGCGCTCGGTGACCACGCGCGGACCCTACCGGACGACGGGCGTGCGAGACTCCGCCGCATGACCAATGAGGGGAATCGCTTCAACGATGTGGTCGCGCTCGTCACGGGCGCGGCCCGGCCGCGCGGCATCGGGCGTGCGACCGCGATGCGTTTGGCGGCCGAAGGCGCCGACGTTGCGTGCCTCGACATCGCGGCGCAGTACGACGAAGCGCCCGCGCACGCGACCGCGACGGCCGACGACCTGGACAGCGTCGTCGCGGAGATCGAAGCGCTCGGCCGCAAGGCGATCGCGGTGCGCGCGGATGTGTCGGACCCCGACGCGGTCGAATCGGCGGTCGCGACCGCGACCGACGCGCTGGGGACGATCACCGCGGTTGCCAACGTCGCGGGCGGCAGCGGCGTCGGGTTCGGCCTCGGGCCGCTGCTCGCGGTCCCACCCGCGGAGTTCCGTCGCGTCCTCGACGTCAACCTCGTCGGCACGTGGCTCGTCACCAAGGCGTGCGCAACGCGCATGGTCGCGGCGGGCGCGGGCGGGCGGGTCTGCAACGTGTCGAGCCAGGCGGGCAAGAAGGGCTTCGCGATGCTTGGCGCCTATTGCGCGGCGAAGGCGGGCGTGATCCTGCTCACGCAGACGCTGGCGCTCGAACTCGGACCGCAGGGCATCTCCGTCAACGCGGTGTGCCCGGGGACCGTCGACACCGACCTCGTCAACCCGGGCGGTATGTTCGAAACGTTGCTCGGGGGCAAGAGCGGGCTCGACGCGTATCTCGAGCGCGAGATCCCGCTGCGACGGTTGCAGAGCGCCGAGGAGATTGCCGCGGCGATCTGCTGGCTGCTGTCGAACGATGCAGCCGGTGTGACCGGCGAAGCAGTCAACGTGAGCGCCGGCCAAACAATGGTCTGAGGCGAGGAAAAGCGGCGCACGTATCGTGCGCCGGCCGAGCCGGGGCCCGAGCGGCCTTCTGAGCGGACAAGCCTGAG
>JBEVDP010000035.1:0-6053 GCA_040513235.1 Acidimicrobiia bacterium
CTGTACGTGTTGTCGCGAGGGGGGTCGCTTTTCCGGATCGACTCCGCGTAGGCAGCGCGTTGGCCTACGTGCCCCGTTGCATCGCTTGTTTGGCGACGCGCCGGGTGACGGCGTGGGGCGTGATGCCGATGAACGCGCTCGCGATGCGGTTGAGCCCACCGGGGACGACGACGGCCCGGTTCTTCGCGAGGCCGTCGAGTCCGGCGCGTGCCACTTCGTCGGCGTTCTGCCAGAACATGCTCGGCACCGCGTTCTCCTCGACGCCGGCGCGTTGCTGGAACTCGGTGCGGGTGAAGCCGGGCGCGAGGACAGTCACGGAGACGCCCGTGCCCTTCAGCTCCTCGTGGAGTGATTCGGTGAAGAACCGGACGTATGCCTTCGTCGCGCGATACGTCGCCATGCGCGGCGTGGGTTGGTAACCCGCGATCGACGCGACGTTCAGGATGCCGCCGCGCCCGCGTGGAACCATGGCGTGCGCAGCCGCGTGGGAGAGACGGGTCAACGCGATCACATTGCAACGGATCTCGTTCTCTTCGCCGTCGAGGTCGAGCTCGTAGAAGTTGCCCGACGTCCCGAATCCGGCATTGTTCACGAGGACGTCGACGGCGGTCGCCCGCTCTTCGACCGTGGCCAGTTGCGCAGCGTCGGTGAGATCGGCGACGTGCACCTCGAACGTGCCGCCGGCGTACTGCTCACCGAGTTCCTTGGCGAGCGCGTCGAGGCGAGCGCGATCGCGTGCGACGAGAACGACGTCGTGACCGCGAGCAGCGAGTTCACGCGCGAACTGCTCACCGATGCCGATGGAAGCGCCGGTGACGAGTGCAAGCGGTCTTGTCATGCGGTCGCGGCCTTGGGCGTCGTGCGGATCAGGTCGCCCTGCACCACGATGCGCTGGCGGGCGCTGCCCTTCGGGTGACACGCAACCAACGTGAAGGTCGGCGTCTCGGTTTGATCGATGACCCACATGTCGGTGGGCACGACGATCAACGTCTCGCGTACTGCATACGTGTAGTCGGCCTCGGGCATGTGGAAGGTCACTTCGTCGCCGGGCGCGAGCAAGTCGAGGTTGTGGAACGGGCGGCTATGCGTCGTCCGGTGCCCGGGGAACACCGTATTGCCGCGCTGGCCCGGCATCGCGCTGTTCGGCCAGTGTCCAGGACCCTCGTTGAGAACGGTGAGCCAAACGCCTTCGTACAGCGGATGCAGGACATTGATCTTCGGGATGCTGATCGAGCCGATCTCGATGATCGGAACATCCGCGTAGGGATCGTCCGGTGGGGGATCGGGCACCGGCAACGGTGCGAGCGTCGTCGACGTGGATGCCTGCGGGCGAGTCGTCGGCGCGCGTGTGCTCGAGGTCGCTTCGAGCAGCGGGTTGTCGTCTCCGGCGACGGCGTCTTGCTCGTCGCGAGTCAGCAACACCGCGGTCGTCGTGCAACCGGCAATGAGCACCGCCATCGCGGCGACAAAGACGAGTCCGCGCCGGGTGCGCAAACGACCGATCACAGGCCCAGCTCCTCGAGTACCGCATCGACAGTTGCGTCGACCGCCGGCCGGGCTTCGATCTGGGCGATCGCCCGGTTCGGATCCTTCAGGCCGTGGCCCGTCACCGTGCACACGATGGTTTCCTCCCTGACGACCATTCCGTTGCGCGCCGCCTGGAGCAGGCCGGCCACCGACGCGGCCGAGGCGGGCTCGACGAACACGCCTTCGGTCGCCGCGAGCAGCTTGTACGCGTCGAGGATCTGGTCGTCGGTAACGGCCTCGATGGCACCGCCTGACTCATCGCGCGCATTGATCGCGCCTTCCCACGACGCCGGGTTCCCAATCCGGATCGCGGTCGCGATCGTCTCCGGGTGCGGAACGGGTTCCCCGAACACGAGCGGCGCGGAGCCTGCGGCTTGGAAGCCGAGCATCCGCGGCCGGCGCGTGCTGCACGCGTCGGCGAGGTACTCGCAGTAACCCTTCCAGTACGCGGTGATGTTGCCCGCGTTGCCGACCGGGATGCAGTGCACGTCGGGCGCGTCGCCGAGCGCGTCGCAGATCTCGAACGCCGCGGTCTTCTGACCCTCGATCCGGAACGGATTGACGGAGTTGACGACCGTGACGCCGCCGCGCTCGCCGAGCGTGCGCACCAGGTCGAGCGCATCGTCAAAGCTGCCGCGGATCTGCACCACCTTGGCGCCGTGGATCAATGCCTGGGCGAGTTTGCCGAGCGCGACGTGGCCGTCGGGGATGAGGACGGCGGCGAGCATGCCTGCGCGCGTCGCATACGCGGCGGCCGACGCGGAGGTGTTCCCCGTCGACGCGCACACGACGACCTTCGCGCCTTCCTCGGCGGCCTTCGACATCGCGACGGTCATTCCCCGGTCCTTGAACGAACCCGTGGGGTTGGCCCCTTCGACCTTCAAGTACACGTTGGCGCCGATCTCCTCGGACAGGCGCGGCGCCGGAACGAGCGGCGTGTTGCCCTCGCCGAGTGTGATGATCGGGGTTTTGTCGGTAACGGGGAGCCGATCGCGGTAGGCGTGGATGATCCCCTGCCAGCCCGTGGTCATTCCTCGCCCCCAACGACGCGCAACAGGGAGCCGACGTGCTCGACCGCATCGAGCTCGCGGATCTCGTGGATCGTCGCCGACATCGCGGCCTCACGCGCGAGGTGCGTCACGAATATCAGACGGGCCTCGGCACCTTGGCCCTTCTGCTGCATCGACTGGATCGACACTTCGTGGCCACCGAACACCCCCGCGATCGCCGCGAGCACACCGGGCCGGTCGGCGACGTCGAGCGACAGGTAGAACTGCGATGCAGTTTCGTCGACCGGTCGGATCGGCGTCCGTTGCAGCGTGCCGATCGTCGCGCCGCGCGATCCCGAGCGCAGGTTCTTGGCCGCGTCGACGAGGTCGCCGGCAACCGCGCTGGCCGTGGGTCCACCGCCCGCGCCGCGCCCGAGCAGCATGAGTTGTCCGACCGCGTCGCCTTCGATGAACACCGCGTTGTAGGAGCCGCGCACGGACGCAAGTGGATGATCGAGCGGCACCATTGCGGGGTGCACGCGCACGCCGACCTGGCCGTCGACCTCTTCGGCGATCGCGAGCAGCTTCACCACATAGCCGAGCTCGTGGGCGGCGGCGATGTCGTCGCTCGTGATGTTCGAGATGCCTTCGCGGTACACGTCGCCTGCAACGACGCGCGCGCCGAACGCGATCGAGGCGATGATCGCCGCTTTCGCCGCGGCGTCAAACCCTTCGATGTCCGCGGTGGGGTCGCGCTCGGCGAACCCGAGGCGTTGCGCTTCGGCGAGCGCGTCGCCGAACGTCGAGCCCTCTTCGCTCATCCGAGTGAGGATGTAGTTCGTCGTGCCGTTCACGATCCCCATGACGCGGCGGATGCGTTCGCCCGCGAGCGACTCGCGCAGCGGGCGCATCAACGGGATGCCGCCCGCGACCGACGCCTCGAACAGCACGTCGACACCCGACGTCTGCGCCGCCTCGAACAGCTCTTCACCGAAGTTGGCGAGTAGCTCCTTGTTCGCAGTGACCACCGGCTTGCCGGCCTTCAGCGCCGAGAGCAGCAGGCTGCGAGCGGGTTCGACCCCGCCGATGACCTCGACGACGATGTCGACCTCCGGGTCGTCGACCACGGACTGCGCGTCGTTGGTGAGCACGCCTTCGGCGAAGGTGACGTCGCGTTCCTTGGCGAGGTTGTGAACCGCGACGCGCGTCACCTCGAGGCGGACACCGGCCCGACGGGCAATGAGGTCGGCGTTGGCGTCGAGCAGCTGCGTGAGGGGCGCGCCGACGTTCCCGCAGCCCAGCAGTCCCACCCGAACGGTCGCCATGTCGTCATTCTCGCGGATCATGTGCCCTCTGGGGACAACGGCTGGTCGAGGCGCACGAGGTCGTCGTCGGTCTCCCGCCGGATGACCACCCGGGCCCCCCCGGCGCCGACGAACACCACCGCGGGCCGCAGCACTTTGTTGTAGTTGGACGCCAGCACCTGCCCGTAGGCCCCGGTGACGGGCGTTGCGAGCAGTTCGCCCACCGCGACATCGATCGGTAGCTGGGCGTCCCGAACGAGCAGATCTCCCTGCTCACAGTGCTTTCCTGCGATCGTCGCGGTCAGCGCCCGCTCGACCCGGGCCCGTTCGGGCAGGAACGCCTCGTAGCGCGCGCCGTAGGCAACCGGCCGGAGGTTGTCGCTCATGCCGCCGTCGACGGCGACGTACGTGCGTACGTCGCGGATCGCCTTCACCGTGCCGACCCGGTACAGGGTGACGGCCGCGGGTGCAGCGATCGAGCGGCCGGGCTCGACCATCAACACGGGCCGGGACCGCACTCCTGCCTCTGCGAGGGCCTTGTCGAACGCTTCGCGCAGCAGTGCGGCGTATTGCGGGATCGTTGGCGGGTCGTCGGTCGCGAGGTAGCGCACCCCGAGGCCGCCCCCGAGGTTCAGCTCGCCGATCGTCGAACCCGTCTCCGATTCGATGGTGCGAAGGAAGCCGACCATTTTCTCGACCGCGCGAGTGAACGAAGCCGACCGGAACACCTGCGAGCCGATATGGCAGTGAATGCCTGCAAGCTGCGCGCCGCCGAGCGCGAGCACGCGCCGGACTGCTTCGAGCGCGTCGCCGTTGTCGAGCCCGAACCCGAACTTCGAGTCTTCCGTGCCGGTCTCGATGAACTCGTGCGTGTACGCCGCGACGCCGGGGGTGACGCGCACGTGGATGGCGGGTGTGCCGCCCAACACACGGAGGCGGTCGATCTCGTCGAACGAGTCGACCGCGATCCGACCGATCCCGGCGTCGAGCGCGCGGCGCAACTCGGCCTCGGACTTGTTGTTGCCGTGGAACGTGATGCGATCGGCGGGAAAACCCGCGTGTAGTGCGACGTGCAGTTCGCCGCCCGTCGCGACGTCGAGGCCGAGGCCCTCTTCGGCCACGAGGCGCGCCATGGCAGTGCACAGGAACGCCTTGCTCGCGTATGCGGCCGCACCGCCGAACTCGGCGCGGTACTCACGGCACCGGCCGCGCAGCTCGTCTTCGTCGTAGACGAACAGTGGGGTACCGAACTGCTCGGCCAGCGCGCCGAGGTCGACGCCCCCGATCGCCACCCGGCCGGCGCCGTCAACGGTCGCGCTGCGCGGCAACAGCGTGAGGTCGAACACGCTCACCCGTTGTCTGCTTCGTCGTCGGTATCGAGACGCGCCATCTCGTCGGGCGCATTGACGCCGAGCAGGCCGAGGGCATTGGCAAGTCCGATGCGGCTCGCTTCGTTGAGCCACAGGCGCGCTTGCGTGAGCTCGCCGTCGTCGGTGAGGACGCGACAGTCGCGGTAGAACCCGTGGAACGCGCGCGCGAAGTCACGTACCCACGTCGTGAGCTTCTGCGGCGCGCGCGCGTCGGCCGCCTCGGTGACCACGTCGGGATACAGCGCCAGGGCGCGCAGCAGTTCCTCTTCGCGCTCGTGCGTGAGCCGGGAGAGGTCGACGTCGGCAAGCGGTCGACGCGTGACGCCGGCGTCGGCCGCGCGGCGACCGATCGACGCGATGCGCGCGTGCGCGTATTGCACGTAGAAGACGGGGTTCTCCATCGACTGCGCGGTGACGATGTCGAGGTCAAACGTCTGCGGCGAGTCGATGCTCTGCAGGAGAAACACCATCCGGGCGACGTCGGGGTCGACCTCGTCGAGGATGTCGGCGAGGGCGATGATGTTCCCGGTCCGCTTCGACAGCCGGACCTCCTCACCATCCTTCAGCAGCTTCACGAATTGGCCGAGGATGATCTCCGGCTCGCCGGGATATCCCAACGTCTCCAGACCGGCGTGCAGCGACTTCACCTGGCCGTGGTGGTCGGCGCCCCACATGTCGATGAGGTGGGTGAAGCCCCGGCTGAACTTGTCGCGGTGGTAGGCGAGGTCGTTCGCGAGATACGTCGTCGAACCATCGGAGCGGATCAGCACGCGGTCCCGGGTATCGCCGAAATCGGTCGTGCGTAGCCAGCGGGCGCCGTCGGCCTCGAAGGTCACGCCGCGCTCGTCGAGCAGGCGCAACAC
>JBEVDP010000036.1:0-2730 GCA_040513235.1 Acidimicrobiia bacterium
CGAGCGGGCAGGTCGCCTTCCTCCTGATCTACCCCGATACCTACGAGATCGGGCTCCCCAACCAGGGGTTGCAGATCCTCTACGAAATCCTGAACGAACGGCCGGACGCGCTGGCCGAGCGCGCCTACGCGCCGTGGACCGACATGGAGGCCTCACTCCGGTCGGCCGGCGTGCCGCTGTTCAGCGTCGACACCCATCGCGCCGCGTCCGATTTCGACGTGCTCGCGTTCAACCTGTCGGCCGAGCTCGTCTACACGAATCTGCTCAACTGCGTCGACCTCGCGGGCGTGCCGGTGCGCAGCGAAGACCGCGCGCCGAGCCACCCGCTTGTGATCGCGGGTGGGCACTGCGCGTACAACCCCGAGCCCCTCGCGGGCTACGTCGACGCGTTCGTGATCGGCGACGGCGAGGAAGTTGTCAGCGAGATCGCCGAGGTCGTTGGTGCGTGGAAGCGCGGTGGGCGCGCGTCGCGCGAAGCCGTGTTGCGCGACCTCGCGACGATCCCGGGTGTGTACGTGCCCGCGATGTACGACGTCGAATACGACGGCGCGTTCATTCGCGCGGTGACGCCGCGCTTTGCCGACGTGCCCGCGGTCGTCGACAAGCGCACTGTCGCCGACCTCGCCGACTGGCCGTATCCCAAGCAGCAGCTCGTGCCGCTCGTCGAAGTCGTGCACGACCGCTTGAATGTCGAGATCTTCCGCGGGTGCACCCGCGGCTGTCGCTTCTGCCAGGCCGGAATGATCACCCGGCCCGTGCGGGAGCGGCCCGAGGAGCAGGTGCGCACGATGGTCCGTGAGGGCCTGAAGCGCACGGGCTACGACGAGGTGGCGCTCACCTCGCTGTCGAGCGCCGATTTCTCCGGCATCGATGGCGTCGTCGCCGACCTCGTCAACGACCAGGAAGGCACCGGCAGCGTGTCGGTGTCCCTGCCGTCGTTGCGCGTCGACGCGTTCAGCGTCGGCATCGCGACGGAGATCCAGAAAGTCCGCCGCACCGGGCTCACGTTCGCGCCCGAGGCCGGTTCGTGGCGGCTGCGTCAGGTCATCAACAAATTGATCCTCGAAGACGACCTGTACTCCGCGGTCGACGCTGCGTTCTCGCAGGGTTGGCGGCGGGTGAAGCTGTATTTCCTCACCGGCCTTCCGACCGAAATGGACGAGGACACGCTCGGCATCGCCGAACTGGCAAAGAACGTCGTCGATGTCGGCCGGAAGCACAACAAGCAGGCGAGTTGCACTGTGTCAGTCGGTGGCTTCGTCCCGAAGCCGCACACTCCGTTCCAGTGGTTCGGCCAGAACGGGGTCGACGAGATGCGGCGCAAGATCAACCTCGTGCGAGATGCCTGCCGTGGCACTCGGGCCCAGGTGAAGTGGCACGACTCGTCGGCGTCGTTCGCCGAGGGGATCGCGAGCCGGGGCGACCGCCGGATCGGCCGGGTCATCGAGCGGGTCTGGCGGGCGGGTGGGACGTTCCAGGAGTGGAGTGAGCGCTTCGAGCTCGACCGCTGGGCTGAAGCGATGCACGCCGAGGGCCTCGACCCTGACTGGTACGTCACTCGCCATCGCACCGAAGACGAGATCCTGCCCTGGGACCACATCGCCGCCGGTCTCCACAAGGATTTCCTGTGGCACGACTGGCAGGCGGCGCTGGCCGCGCATGGGCTCCCGGATTGTCGGTGGACTCCCTGCTACGACTGTGGGGTGTGCACCGACTACGCCCTCGAACACGTGGTGGCGTCACCGGTGCCGCCCGCCGGGGGCAGCCAGGGCACGGGCCAGGACCTGGCCGCTGGCAGCGACGCCGCCGTGCGGTTCCTGGGCTCGAAGCCGCTGACACCGGCGAGTGCGACCGGGAGAGTGTCATGAAGGGCGGAGCGGCGTTCCCGGTTCGCCTCGAGTACACGAAGCGGGGGAAGGTCCGGTGGATTTCCCACCGCGACGTCGCCCGGGCGCTGGAGCGGGCGTTCCGCATCACCGAACTCCCGCTGGCCTTCACCCAGGGCTTCTCGCCCCGGCCGAAGGTGAGCTTCGGGCTCGCCCTCTCGACCGGCCACGAGAGTGAGGCCGAATACCTCGACCTCGAGTTCAGCCGCGAGGTCGACCTCTCGACGCTGCCGGCCCTGATCACCGAAGCACTGCCCGAGGGTCTCGCCGTCACGGCCGCCGTTCCGCTCGCAGAGCGGGCACCGGCCCTGCAGGAGATCGTCACCGCGGTCAGCTGGCGGGTCGAGGTGACTCGGGCCGACGGGTCGCCCGTCCCCGCCGGGGAGTTGCGCGCGCACCTCGACGCCGGGCTCGCCGCCGCGAGTCTGTCCACGGAACGGCGCCGCAAGGGCCGAATCGTCACCGAGGACGTGCGGCCGGTGATCACTCAGATGCGAGTCCTCGACGAATCCGCGGATGCCATCCGTCCGATCGTCGAGATGGAACTGCAAACGCAACCGCGTGGCGCCAAGCCGGGGGAGGTGCTCGCCGCGATCGCGACTGCGACCGGCGCGACCGCCGGCTTCGCGGATGCACGCGCGTTGCGAACCCACCAATGGATTGAGCGCGACGGCGCGCGGTTCGAACCGCTCGACGCCGACACGCGCCCGCGCGCGCTGGAGGCGCGCGCGTCATGAGAGAAGGCACCGATGTCCGAGTTCGAACGTCCCGAAGATTCGGCGACGGCGACCCAGATCACACCTGTCCCGGAGGCAGAAGCCGTCGCTGACGCGACGGGGGCTCC
>JBEVDP010000037.1:0-9434 GCA_040513235.1 Acidimicrobiia bacterium
CCGCACAAGTTCCCGCGCTTGAAGTACGCGCTGAGCGAGGGCGGCATCGGTTGGATCCCGTACTTCCGCGAGCGCATCGACTACACGTACGAGCGCCACCGGTTCTGGACCGGCCAGGACATGGGTTCCCGCCGGCCCAGCCAGGTGTTCGACGAGCAGATCAGCTGCTGCTGGATCGACGACCCGGTGGGCGTCGAGATGCGGCACAAGATGAACGTCGACATGATCACGTGGGAGTGCGACTACCCGCACTCCGACTCGACGTGGCCACAGTCGCCCGAGCAGTTCTGGAAGCAGATGCAGGCCGCACACGCTTCTGAGTCCGATATCGAGAAGATCTCGCACGCGAATGCGATGCGGCTGTTCAGCTACGACCCGTTCTCTGTGCTCGGTGGCCGGGAGAAGTGCACGGTCGGTGCACTGCGTGAGCAGGCCGAAGGTTGGGACGTGAGCATCGTCGCCCGCGGCATCAAGGCCAGCGCCACCGGCGCGCAGGACCTCCTGCGCATGGCCGCCGGCCGCGACTGACTCAGGCTTTCCAGCGGGTGTATGCGGGCGGCCACGCCGGCCGCGGCGCATAGGTCGACAGCAGGGCCCGCTCGAGCGTGAACCGGTAGAGGATCTCTTCCGGCGTTGTGTTCGAGACGAAGCCGCGGCGGATGCGTTCGCGCGTCTCGGTGTCGTCGACGCGTTCCGCCCGCCCGGTGACATAGAACTCGTCGTCGACGTCGACGCACGGGAACGTGTGCAGCGCGTAGCGATCGTCGCGGTCGAGATCAGAGCGCTTGGGCGAGTGCGCCGCGATGAAGATCCACAGATCGCCCTCGACCACGTGCGGGCAGGTGGGATGTACACGCGGCCCGCCGTCGGCTCGCACGGTGGCGAGGTAGCCGAGGCCGGGACCGAACTGGTACAGCAGGCGGTGGCCCGCGGCCGCCATGTCGGGCATGGCGGCCGCGTACTCCGCCCACGAGACTGCGGACATCAGCTGACCCGCGAGTGGTGTCGCAGGCGCGGGACCAGGCCTTCGTCGCCCAGGGCCCGCAGCGCCCGTTCCTCGTCGACGTCGACGACCACGGCGTCGCCCGGCTCCCGGTTCACGATGAACGTCACCACGCAAGCGTCGCAGGCGGACGTGCCCGCCATCACGCAGTCGCCACAGTCGATGGTGCGTCGTTCCATAGCTCGCAGCATCGCGCCCGGCTGAGACATTCTCCTGGGTCGCACTCCCTGCGGGCCGGGATACCCGGCCCGCAGGCGCTCGCCGCTCCCGCCAGGGCGCTGGCCGCGTCGGTGCCGGGTTCCGCTAGTTGGAGGGGCGGAGGATGGCCAGGAGCGACTGGGCGGGGACGACGACCGCCCCTTCGGCCTCCGCGTGCTCCTTGACCCAAACGTCGGACGACGCCACCACCACCGCGATGCGCTTCGGGACATTCGCGATCTCGCGCACGATGACCTCGTCGGCCTCCTCTCCGGCGTCGGAGAAGACGACTCGAATGTCGCCCCGCCGGATGGCTGGACGCGGTCCGGTGCCGTCGCCGTCGAAGACGCACAGCACATGGCACCCGCACCGGCGGTGCAGGCTCGTGACGGCGATGCCAAGTCGCTCGCGTTGGTCGGACGCGGTCGTTTCGGGCCACGCCTGCTTCGTGACGTTGTAGCCGTCGATCACGAGCAGGACGTCGTCGTCGCTCAGCATCGCCTCCAAGCCGGCAACCGAGGCGGCGATCAGACCGGACGGCAGCGCCGGCACCCGGCGGCGTGCGAGAGGTTTCTCGGCCGGCACCCGAACCGGCGCCGCCGCCGCGATGGCCGCGCCCGCAGCGATACGCGCGCGCAGTCGTTCGACCGCGCTCGCGAGCTTGCGTGCGTCATCGGCCGCGTCGGCGAGTGCGCGTGCGTCCGGCGCGGCAAGCCGGGACGCCGCGGCTTCGTTGCGAGCGACGAGTTCGGCGAGGTCGGCCTTCGCCCGCCGGACGGCTTCGTCGAGCTCGCGACTCCGGCGCGCTTCGCGTGCGGTGCGGTCGGCTTCGGCGGCGAGCTCCGCGCGCAGCGATGAGATCTCGGCTGCGAGTTCCTGCGTCCGCTTGCGCGCCGCGGTGACTTCCTCTTCAGCGCGCGCTTCCCGACCGCGGCGCGCGCCGCGCTCGTCGCGCAGCTCCGCGGCCGTACGCGCCGCGGCGGCCTCGGCTTCGAGCTTCCCGGTTTCCGCGCGACGGCGCGCCTCCTCGGCGGCGGCCAACTCTCGACCGCGTTCACGCGCCACCTGCTCGTCGCCTTCAGCGCGGCGGGCCGCGCTGTCGAGCGCGACGATCAGGCCGAGCCCGAACTCGCCGCGCGCGGGCGCGCACGCGTACAACGCCGATGCGAGCAGCGCGAGGTCGCCGCGCTCGGCGAAATCGGACACGAGTTCGCTCAGCGCGGATCCGGCCGTCGCGTCCCACTGCTGTCGCACAGCCATGACCTCGGTCTGGCCGCCGAATCGTTCGAGGACGCGCTCGCGAAAGGCAGCATCATCGTCGAACACGCGCCGAAGCTGGTGCGGCGCGGGGCCGTGCATCAGCCCGCGCCGGTCGAAACCGTGCAGATGGCGCAACGCGAGCGGGACGTCGGCCGAATCGAGCGCGCGCAGCGTCTCCGCCGCCGCTTCGAGCAGCGGTCCGAGCACTGACTCGGCGACAAGCGGATCGCGGTCATCCATCGCGCGTTCCGATCTGCTCGCAGCCCACCGCTGATCGTATGCTGTCGCCGGCCGTTCGACGTCGTCCGGGAGCAGAACGCATGCACGCTCGCCACGAGGAACTCACGCTCGACACCCAAGGCGACGGCGAGGTGATCGACGTGACCGGCGAGGCCCAGAAGGCTGTCGCCAACTCCGGCCTCAGCAACGGTCTCTGCACGGTGTTCGTCGCGCACTCAACGTGCGGCGTCACCACGATCGAGTTCGAACCCGGATGCAACGCGGACCTGAACCGCGTGCTCGAAGGCGTTGCGCCCCAAGCGGGCCAATGGGAGCACAACGATCGCAACGCCGACACGAACGGGCACAGCCACGTGCGCGCCGCGATGATCGGCCCCTCGGTCACGATTCCGTTCGCCAACGGCGAACTCTTCCTGGGGACGTGGCAGAAGATCGTGTGCATCGACTTCGACGATCGCCCGCGCTCACGACGGCTGGTCGTGCAGCTGCTCGGCGCTTAGCGTCGCGCCGTCGAGCGATTCAATCGTCGCCCCCGAGGCGCCACACCAACGGCACGCGACGTGTTCGACGTCCTCGTCGAGTACCTCCTCCTCCTCGATCGCGAGTTCGCCGCCGATGGAGTAGTGGTGGAACGCCCGAGTGCGGCGGGTCACGACGACGTCGAAGCGGGTGAGGTTGCCGCATCCACTGCACCGGTACCGCTCGACCATGCCTTGAGAATACCGCCGGTCCGCTTTCGGTCCTTTGAGCGGTATAAGCGGTTTCGGATGCGGGCGGTACCCCTCCTGCGAAACTCGAACACACGTTCGTTATGATTCGGGGCGGTGTCCAACCTCCACACGCCGCTCGCCGACGTCACCTTCGTGGTGCTCGATCTCGAGACCACCGGCGGCGCCCCCGGCCACGACCGCATCACCGAGATCGGCGCGCTGAAAGTACGCGGCGGTGAGCTGCTCGGGCACGTCGACACGCTCGTGAACCCCGGCGTTCCGGTCCCGCCCGAGATCACGGTGCTCACCGGGATCACCGAGGCAATGGTGTTCCCCGCGCCACCGATCGAGGAGCTGCTGCCGTCGTTGCTCGAGTTCCTGCACGGGACGGTGATCGTCGGGCACAACGTTCGCTTCGACTGCGGTTTCCTCGACGCGGCCCTGAGCGCGCACGGATATCCGCGACTCGCCAATTTCCGCGTCGACACGCTCGCGCTCGCGCGGCGCCTCGTGTGCGACGAGCTCCCAAACTTGCGGTTGGGCACGCTCGCCGATCACTTCCACACCACGACGGTGCCCGCGCACCGCGCGTACGCCGACGCCGACGCCACCGCAGACCTCCTGCACAGGCTGCTCGAACGCGCGGCCGGCTACGGCGTGCTCGGCCTCGACGATCTCCTCGCGACACCGAGCATCCGACCGCACCCGACGTCGGCCAAGCTCGCCCTCACCGCGCGCCTGCCGCGCGCGCCCGGCGTGTATTTGTTCCGCGACCGAGCCGGCCGCGCGCTGTACGTCGGAACCGCGACCGACGTGCGGGCACAGGTTCGCGCGCACTTCTACGGCGACACTCGCCACGCGGTACCTCAGCTGCTGCGCGAGGTCGCGCGGGTCGACCACCGCGTGTGTGGTGGCCCGATCGAAGCGAAGGTACGCGCGTTACGAGCGATCCGGCGGCTCGAACCGCGCTTCAACCACCAGACGCGCTCGTGGCGGCGGTACGCCTATCTCCGCATCCCGCGCCTGACCGTCGTCCACACCCTGCGCGCCGGCGACTACGACGCGCTCGGGCCCTTTCGTTCCGCGCGCGCCGCCAAGCGGGCCCGCTCCGGCGGCGCCGCCCTCGTGCGGGCGCACGCATTGCGCGCGGTCGTCGACGAAGTGCGGCAACCACCGCGGCTCGCGTTCGACACGCCCGAGGGCCGCATCGAGCTCGAGCATGGTCGGATGGTTCTCCCCGGCGATAACCGGCCTCTCCCCGCGCTCCACCTCGCCCTCCCGCCGCGGCGCGACGAGATCGACGAGCTCCTCGTCGTCGCCCGCGCCCGGCGGCGCGCCGGTTAATCGACCTTCGGGGCGCTTTGCTGCCGGGTTGCGTGCCGGACGCGCCAGCGTGAGATGTAGAGCACGGAGAAGTGCACGATCGAGGCGGTCACCAGCGCGACGAAGGGCAGCAAGCGGGCAACGGGCCAGAAGCGGTCCCAGCCCTCTTCAAGGAACACGTCTTGAAGCTGTTGCGAAGACAGCATCCCGAACGCGCGCGCGAAACCGAACACGAGGACAAACCCCAGCGGGACTGCGACAAACCACAGTCCCAGCCGAGTCCAAAATGGCACCACACCAGCTTGCGCTCGCGCCGACCGCCGCGTCGGAGCCTGCGCCGAGCCATTCGTACCGGGCGATCCTGCGGTGGGCGCGGCCGGCGCCGTCGCGGGCCGGAATTGCGCGGGCACCTTGAGGACACGGCCGCAGCCCTCGCACCGGAACGCGCTCGCGCTCGACGCGACGTCGAGAGGATGCTTCGTGCTGCAGTCGGGGCACTGGAGAACAGGCGCCATCAGGAAGCCTCGACCTCGATCTCCGACGCTTTGGCCTTCGTGCTGGTCTCGACCAGCGCCGCCAGCGCCGCCGCGGCTTTGCCGTTGTCGATCGCCGCGCGCGCCGCCTCGACGCCGCCCTCGATGTCGGCGGCGATGCCGGCGACGACGAGCGCGGCTCCCGTGTTCAGCACCGCGATGTCGCGGTGTGCGCCCTTGTCGCCCGCCAGCACGGAACGCACATGATCGGCATTGGCCGCCGCATCGCCGCCCATGAGTGCGCGCGCGTCGGCCAAGTCGATGCCGAACTCGGTGGGATCGATGCGGTACGTGCGGATTGCGGTTCCGACGAGCTCGTGCACCGTGCTCGTCGTCGTGGTCGTGAGCTCGTCGAGGCCGTCGTCGCCGTAGAACACCATCGCGTGGTCGGCGCCGAGCTCACCCAGCGTGCCGAGCATCGTCTGGGCCATCGCCGTGTCGGAGACACCGATCACCTGCCGGCGCACACGGGCCGGGTTGATGAGCGGGCCGAGGAAGTTGAACGTCGTCGGCACACCGAGCTCTTTCCGCGCGGGTCCGAGGAACCGCATCGCGGGGTTGTAGCGCGGCGCGAAGCAAAAGCCGATGCCGGCCGCGTCGACGCAGGCCGCGACGCCATCCGGTCCGAGCTCGATCGCGACGCCGAGCGCTTCGAGGACGTCTGCCGAGCCGCAGTGGGAGGAAGCGGCGCGGTTGCCGTGCTTCACGACCCGCACACCCGCACCCGCCGCGATCAGCGCAGCCATCGTCGAGACGTTGACGGTGCCCGCGCGGTCGCCGCCGGTGCCGCACGTATCGATTGCTTCGGCCACGACATCGACATGCGTGGCGAAGCGCCGCATCGTGCCTACGAGCGCGGCCATCTCGGCCACCGTTTCGCCCTTGGCGCGCAGCGCCACGATGAATCCCGCCGACTGCACGTCGCTGACACGTCCTTCGAGGATCTCGGTGAGCGCGGCCGCGAGATCGTCGGGCGCCACCACCTCGCGGCGCAACAACCGCGCGATGACCGGTGTCACGACGTCATTCATGCGAGCGACACCGCTAGTCCCACCAGAGGTCTCGGTCGAGCACGCCGCGCGCGATCAGACCAAGTTGGATCTGAGACGTCCCTTCGACGATCGTGAGCTGCCGCGCGTCGCGGTAGTACAGCTCGGTGAGATGATCCTTCATGTAGCCCGCGGCACCGAGCATTTGCAGCGCCTCACCGGAGACCTTCACCGCGACCTCGGTCGCGTAGTACTTCGCCATCGAAAGGAACGGCACGTACTCACGTGTGTACTTGCCTTCGTCGGCCATCACCGCGCTGCGATACGTGAGCAGCCGGGCCGCCTCGATCTCGGTCGCCAGCTCCGCAATCTTCCACTGGATGCCTTGCATGTCGGCGATCGTGCGGCCGAATGCGGCGCGCTCTTTGACATAGTCGACGGCGTACATGAGCGCGCCTTCGGCGAGCCCGATGCCGCGCGCGGCAACGATCGGCCGCATCGAGTTCAAGCCGAGCATCGCGAGACGGAATCCCCCGACCTGGCCGACGACGTTGCGGGCGGGGACGCGCACCTGGTCGAGAATCAGCTCGCCGGTGTCGACACCGCGCACACCCATCTTCTCGTCGGTGCGACCCACAGACACACCGGGCCAGTTACGCTCGATCACGAAGCACGAGATGTCGTCGTGCTTGCGAGAGTCGGCCGGGCCCGTCTTGGCGAACACGCAGTACCAGTCTGCTTGCACGACGCCTGACATCCAGCACTTCGTTCCGGTGAGCACCCAGTCGTCGCCGTCGCGCACGGCTTTGGTGCGCATGCCGACGACATCACTCCCTGCCTGTGGCTCCGACAGCCCGAAGCCGGCCCGGAGCTCGCCCGTCGCGACGCCGCGGACGTATTGCTGTTTCAATTCCTCGCTGCCGGCGATCAGCACCGGGCCGGTCGGCAGCCGCGTGAGCAAGAGCATGAGGGCCGCGGTGTTCGAGTACTTGGCCACTTCCTCGATCGCGAGCGTGAGGCCCATGATCCCGGCTCCGCCGCCGCCGTATTCCTCGGGAATGACGAGCCCGAGCAGGCCCGCGTCGCGGAACACCTCGAAGATGTCCTGCGGGTAGGTGGACTCGGTGTCGATCTCCCGGGCCCGCGGCAAGACCTTCTCGCGGGCCAGCTTCCGCACCATGGCCTGGAGCTCGGCGAGTTCCGAGGGGAGGTCGAACCGCATCGGACGGAGCCTAGGCGAGGGCCTCCGGCCGATCCGGCTTCAGCGCGCGTCGGTCAGTCGCATCAATCACGGCGTGTCCGAGGCCTGGTGACGCTCCCGCTCGTCAACCTTCTGTTCGTGATGCGGCGCTATGTGGCGACCTCCCGGAGCCGGTGCTCGCTCGACACCGTCACGTCGAGTGGGTCGCGCCGGCTTGCCGTTGCGCGGCGATCGCCGTCGACATGCGCGGCGCCGGCCCCGGTGTCTACGAGGCCGTGATCAGCGACAAGCGGCTGCGCGTCACCGTCGAGTGACGGCGGGTCAGCTCGCCCGGCGGCGCTGTCGGATCAGGCGCCGACGTTCTTTGGCCGTGTAGCCGCCCCACACGCCGAGCTTCTCCCGGAGCGCGAGCGCGTGTTCGAGGCACGTCTCCCGCACCGGGCACGGCGCGCAGATTGCCTTGGCCCCGTCGCCGGGGTCTTCGTCGTCCTCGGGAAAGAACACGCCCTGCTCGGCGCCTTTGCAGCGACCCAGCTCCCGCCAGCTCGTAGTACCCATCGGTTCTCTCATCGGCCGGGATTCCGCCCGAGTTGAGCACTGTCGCCTTCGTCCACACGCGGAGAGGCTCGGGAGGAGCCGCAGGTTGCAGGATCCGCTTTCGTAGGATGCCGCCGATGCCGCCCCACCACGTCCCCGAGCCATCACACAGCGAGCACCCGGGCCGCCAGAAGCTGGCGATCGCCCTGGCGGTGCTGGCGGTGATGCCCGGCCTCGCCATCCGAGTGACAGGGAGCCATCCCGAGCCGCTCTTGGCGGCGATCTGCTTCGGCCTCGCCGTGATCGGGGGCGCGTTCATGCTGGCATGGGCGGCCGAGGTCGCCCAGCTCGACATCTCCGCCGGGCTCGCGATTGCGTTGCTGGCACTGATCGCCGTCCTCCCCGAGTACGCAGTCGACTTCGTGTTCACGTGGAAGGCGGGTGACACCTTCGGCGAGAACGGCTCGTGCGTCACCTCCGACGGCACGAACCACTGCGACAACGCGCTCGCCAACATGACCGGCGGCAACCAACTCCTGATCGGCATCGGGTGGTCGCTCGTCGTCATACTCGCGGCGTATCGGATCCGGCAGGCGCGCAAAGGCAAGGTCGAACGGATCCCGCCGGGCACCGACCTCACCACCACCGACGTGAAGCTCGAGCGCAGCCATGCAGTCGAGATCTCGTTCCTCGTGCTCGCGACGATCTACGGCCTCACGCTTCCGTTCAAGGAGTCGCTCACGCTCTTCGACTCGGCAGTGTTGGTCACGGTGTTCGTCCTCTACATGTTCCGAGTTGCGCGCGCTCCCGCCGAGGAACCACACCTCGTCGGGCCGGCGCAACTCATCGGGGCGTTGCCCGTTGCGCAACGACGCGCCGCGCTCGCGGCGCTCGGTCTCGGTGCAGTCATCGTCATCCTCGCCGTCGCCGAACCGTTCGCGGAGTCGCTCGTGAGCGTCGGTGAGGAGTTCGAGATCAACGAGTTCGTGTTGATCTCGATCGTCGCGCCGCTCGCATCCGAGGCACCGGAACTGCTCGTGGCCGCACTGTTCGCCTGGCGCCTCAATACGAACGCCGGGCTCGGCACGTTGGTCTCTTCGAAGGTGAACCAGTGGACCTTGCTCGTCGGGACGCTGCCGATCGTGTTCGCGATCGCGTCGGCCTCCACGCACGGGCTGCCGATCGGTTCCGTACAGCGCGAGGAGTTGTGGGTCACAGCCGCGCAGTCGGCCTTCGCAGTCGCCGTGTTGTTGAACCGCTCGATGAGTGTGACCGAAGCGGTGACGCTGTTCGTGCTCTACATAGGCAACCTGATCTCGCGCATCTTCCCGGAGAGCATCCACGACGAAGCCCGGATCGGCGTCGGCGCCATCTACATCGTGCTCGCGGTCATCGTGATCATCCGCAACCGGCGATCCGTCAGACCGTTGCTCACTGACG
>JBEVDP010000038.1:0-4217 GCA_040513235.1 Acidimicrobiia bacterium
GCACCTCTTTGATGCGGTCCAGGTCGAGTTCACGAACGATCAGTTCGGGCTTGTACGGGTCGCCCTTCTCGCCGACGTAACTGCCACGAGGGTCGACGAAGTAGCTCTGGCCGTAGAAGTCGTTGTCACCGAGATCCTCGATGCCGACGCGGTTGATCGCGCCGATGAAGTACTCGTTCGCGACCGCCGACGCGGGCTGCTCGAGCTGCCACAAGTACGCGGACAATCCCCGCGACGTCGCCGACGGGTTGAACACGATCTCGGCACCGTTCAGTCCGAGTGCGCGCCATCCTTCGGGGAAGTGGCGGTCGTAACAGATGTACACACCGACCTTGCCGACCGCGGTGTCGAACACCGGGTACCCGAGGTTGCCGGGCCGGAAGTAGAACTTCTCCCAGAATCCCTTCACCTGCGGGATGTGCGTCTTGCGGTACTTGCCGAGGTAGCTGCCGTCGGCGTCGACAACCGCCGCCGTGTTGAACAACACGCCCGGCTGTTCCTCTTCGTACATGGGGAGCACGAGCACGATGCCGAGCTCGGCCGCGAGCGCCTGGAAACGTTCGGTCGTCGGGCCGGGGATCGACTCCGCGTACTCATAAAACTTCGCATCCTGCACCTGGCAGAAGTACGGGCCGTAGAACAGCTCTTGGAAGCACATGACCTTGGCGCCCTGGTCGGCGGCCTGGCGCGTGTATTCCTCGTGCGCCTTGATCATCGACTCCTTGTCGCCGGTCCACGTCGTTTGCACCAGCGCGGCTCGAATCGTGGCCATGCCTCACTCCCTTGGGTCCGGCGCGGACGCGGTCACAGTACGTGACGCCTTCTGCGCCCGCTCGACCTGCGTGTGTTACTGCTCCGTGAACTGACACCCCGAGCCTATGCACGCGACGAGCAAACCAGAAGCCCGTTAGCGTGGCGAGATGGGAAGTGCCGACGCTCGTCTGTTCCTTGCCGGCCGCTATCAGGACGGCACCGGCGAACGTACGGAATTCGTCGTCTCGCCGGTCACGGGCGAGAAGCTCGCCGAGGTGCCGGTCCCGTCGACCGCCGACATCGAGACTGCGGTCGTCGCCGCGCAGAACGCGTTCGCCGAATACCGCCACACGTCCACGTACGAGCGAGCGGCGTTGTGCCATCGCGTGGCCGAACTCATCGAGGAGCACGCCGACGAGCTGGCCCGGCTCACGACGATCGAACAGGGCAAACCACTCGAAGCCGAAGCGCGCGGGGACGTGGCCGACTCGGCCGAGTTGTTCGCCGTGTCGGCCGAGGACGCCAAGCGCCTCTACGGCTCGACGATCCCGAGCGTCGAGCGTGACAAGCGCATCTTTACGTACCGCAAGCCGGGAGGGGTCTGGGCCGCGATTACGCCGTGGAACTTCCCGCTGATGATCATGGCCGAGTTCCTCGCGCCCGCCCTCGCCACGGGCAACGCGATCGTGTGCAAGCCACCGGTCCACACGCCCCTCGCCGGAGGGACTGGTGTCGATCCTGCCGGGCGACGGCGCGGTCGGCGAGGCGCTCGTCACCCATCCGGGGATCGACGCGGTCGGGTTCGTCGGATCGTCGGCGACGGGTGAGTCCATCGTGCGCGCGGCCGGCCTCGAGCGGACCATCATCGAAGCGTCGGGCAACGGGCCGGTGATCGTGCTCGGCGACGCCGACCTCGAACTCGCCGCGCAGGCGGCGGCCTACGGCGCGTACTGGAACGCGGGCCAGGTGTGCTGCGCGACCGAGCGCGTCATCGTCGACGCCGCGGTTCACGACGAATTCCTGACCGCATTGGATGGGGCCGCGACTGCGGCGGTGCTGGGCGATCCGTTCGCCGCCGACACGACGCTCGGTCCGCTCAACAACGAACTGACTGCGGCCAAAATGGACCGCCACGTGGCCGACGCGCAGGAGCGAGGCGCGTCGGTTCGCCTCGGCGGTGGGCGCGCGTCGGGCTACCCGACCTCGCTCTATTACGAGTTCACGGTGCTCGACGGGGTAACCGAAGACATGCTCGTCGTGCGAGAAGAGTCGTTCGGGCCGGTCGTGCCGGTGTTGAGCGTGCGAGACGAAGACGACGCGCTACGGGTCGCCAATGCCGACTCGCTCGGCTTGCAGGCCGCGGTGTTCACGTCGTCGCTGAAGACTGCATTCCGCGTGTCGGAGTCGTTGCGATGTGGGTCGGTGATCGTGAACGACTCGACCGACTACTTCCAGAACGCGATGCCGTTCGGGGGTGCGGGCGGGACGCGTACGGGTTGGGGTCGGGTGGGAGGCCTGTACCAACTCGCCGACATGACCGACATCCGCTGCACGATCATGTCCCTCTGAGCGTGAAACGCCCGGCCGTCGCGCTCGTCGTCACGTTCGTCGCCAACGGGCTCGCGGGCGCGGGGTTCTTCGCCCGGCTGCCCGAACGCCAGCGCGCGCTCGACCTCTCCGACGCAGGCTTGGGCTTCACGCTGCTGGGCTTGGCGTTGGGCGCGCTGATCGCGAGCCCGTTTGCCGGGCGTGCCGTGACGCGTTACGGGAGTCGGCCGGTCGTCGTCGCCGCGGCCGTGGCGCTCGGCGCGACGGTATGGATGCTCGGCGCGGCACCGAGCCCCGCGCTCCTGTTCGCGGCGTTGGCGACGTTCGGCGCCTTCGACGCGGCCATGGACATCGCGATGAACGCCAACGGCGCCGCATACGAGCGTGGTGCCGGTCGATCGGTGCTGCACCGGTTGCACGCAACGTGGAGCTTCGGCGTCCTGATTGCCGCGGGCATCGCCGCGCTCGCGGTCGAGGCCGGCGTCTCACTCACGCTGCAACTTGCCGTCGTCGGCGCGGTGCTCGCGCTCGCAACCGTGCTCGTGTCTCCGGGACTCGTGAGCGACGACGCACCGGTGGAATCGACGAGTGGCGAGGCGCGCGGCGCGCGGCACTTTGCGCTCCCACTGTTGTTCCTCGCGATCGCAGCCTTCGGAGGTGCGATCATCGAAGGCGCGCCCGCCGACTGGGGCGCGATTCGAATGGAGCGTATGGGCGTCTCCCCCAGCGCGTCTGCGCTCGCGCTGGCGATCTTCATGGGCGGGATGCTCGCGGGCCGTACGGTCGGCGACTATCTCACCGACCGCTTCGGCGGCGCGCGAGTCCTGCGCGCGGGCACGCTGCTCGTCACGTTCGGCACGTTGTTGGGTGTGATCGTCTCCGAGCCCTGGGCGTTCGCGACCGGGCTCGCGCTCGCGGGCATCGGAACGAGCGGCGTGATCCCGCTCGCGTTCTCGGCCGCGGGTCGCATGCCCGGCGTGTCGCCCGGCTTCGGCGCCGCCACCGTCTCCCTCACCGCGCGCATCGGCTTCCTCGTCGAACCGGTGCTCATGGGCGTGACGGCCGAATTGACGAGTCTGCGCGTCGCGTTCCTCAACGTCGCCGTCGTCGGCCTCGTCCTCGCCGCGTTGGCGCCGCGCATCAGCCCCGCCGCAATGAAATACGAAGAAACCGAACGCCTCCACGGCCTCGCCGGCGGCTAGCTGCAGCGAGCCCAGACGAACTGGCGTCAAAAAGAACCCGCGACGGGTTTCTTCTGGCGCCAGTACGGTCCGTGGCCCGACACCGAGAGCGCGGCGATCGCACGGCAGTCGTGCTATTCGTGCCACAGCAATGAGACGGACTGGCCGCTGTACTCGTACGCCGCACCGATGTCGTGGCTGGTGCGAACTGATGTGGAGGAAGGCCGCGAGATGCTCAACTTTTCTGAGTGGGACCGTGACGCGGGCGAGGCCGACGACGCCATCGATGCGATCGACGACGGTTCGATGCCCCCGAGCAGCTATACGCGCATCCACGGCGACGCAAACCTCACCGCGGAAGAGGCGCAACGCGTGATCGACGCGCTCGCGGTCATGGAAAACGACGATTGAGTCCGACCGCGGCCGGGAACAGTGCTCGCATGAACACTGCACTCTGGATTGCCGCAGTCATCCTCGTCGTCGTCGGCATCGTGTTGATCATCGGCGGCTCGTGGCTGCTCGGCATCATCGCCATTCTGATCGGCCTGCTCGTCGGCCCCGGAGGCGTCACCATCGCGCGCGGGCGCTAACGCTCGTCGCGGACGAACGGGGTCCCGAGCGCAGCCGGCGCGGCGGCGCGGCGGCGCGGGAAGAAGATCGACAGCACGATCAGCGTCAAGATCGTGAGCAGGTACGGCAGCATCGAGAGCAACTCGGCGGGCACCGCCGTGATCT
>JBEVDP010000039.1:0-3157 GCA_040513235.1 Acidimicrobiia bacterium
TCGACCTCGCCAACCGGCTGCTGCCGTACGCCGCGCCCGCGGTGGCGCCCGCGCGTTCAGCCCGCGAAGACGGCGATCCGCCGGACTTCCACGCGTTCGCTCCCGACGAACTCGTCCCCGCGGTGGTGGAGCACGCGCTCGTGCTCGCGAAGGAGATGGCAACGGTCGCAGTGATCGCGGCCGACGATCGCGTCGACACGCTCGAGCGCGCATTGGAGGACCGCGGCGTGATTCTCGCCGAACCCGGTGAAGTGTCACCGGAACATCCGCTGGTCGTCGTGCCCGCCGCGCTGGCCAAGGGACTCGAGGTCGACGCGGTGATCGTGGTCGAACCGACCGAGATCGCCGCGCTCGGAACGCACGGCATTCGGTTGTTGTTCGTCGCGCTCACGCGCGCGGTGCAACACTTGGCGATCGCGCACACACAACCGATTCCTGAGGCGCTCAGGGCGTAATGCGGTAGACGAGGGTGCCGGTGGCGACGAGGGTGCCCTGCGTGTCCTCGACGCGGATCTCGCTGAAGTGGGTGTCGCGCCCGCGCTTCACGCAGCGGGCGATCGCGACGAGGTCGCCCTGGGCGCGCCCGGTGTAGTTCACGGTCATCGAAACGGTGGACGCCCGCAGGCCGCGATCGAAGTCGTGACCCGCCCACACCGCAGCCGCGCCGGCCGTGTCCATCAGCGCCGCGATCGCGCCGCCGTGGTACTCCTTGCCATCATTGGTGAGGTGCTCGGCGAAGGGGACGCGGAGCCGTACCTCGTCGGGGCCCCAGACGTCGACGACGGTCCCCATGGCCGCGATGAAGCGGGTCCGGACCATCACGGACCGCATGCGCTCACGCCATTCGGCTTGCTCTTCGTCCGACATCGGCATGGCCATAGGCTGGCACGCGCATGAAGGTACGAGTCGAGTCGAAGACGGGCAGCGTCAACGTCGTCGCCGAGGAGGGGGCCACGCTTCTGGTCTCCGGCGCCAACGTCGAGATGAAGGAAGACGGTTCCTCGATCGTGCGGAGCGGCAGTCACTCGATCGACGTCCGCTGCGCGCCGGGCACCGACATCGTCGTCGGGACCATGTCGGGATCCGTGCGCGCCACCGGTGCGCTCGGCAGGACGCACGTCGCGAGCAAGAGCGGAAGCATCGAGATCGACACCGCGACGACGGTAGACGCGCGCACCCACTCGGGCAGCGTGCGTGTCGGCGAGTGCGCGGGTGACTGCCGCGTCGTCGTCACGAGCGGCAAGATCCGGCTCGGGCGCGTCGGCAACGCCTCGCTCAACAATGTTTCGGGTTCGATCACTGTCGACGTCGCGCACTCCGGCGAAGTCAAGACAGTCAGCGGGACCGTTCGGGTCGGCACTTCGGCCACCGGCGTGCTCAAGATCCGGAGTATCTCCGGCACGGTCGAGATCGCGGTGCCGGTCGGCCGCACACCGGCCGCACGCCTGAAGTCGATCAGCGGCAGCATCTCCAACGACTGCGACCAGGGCACCGACGGCGAGATCGACGTGAAAACAGTGAGCGGGACGATTCGGATCGAGTGCCGGTGACGTCGCCCGAGGAGCGAGGGAGTTCGGCGGGAGGCCGCGCCGCGACCATCCCGAACGGCGCCATCGTGTTCACCGACATCGTCGGCTTCACCGAGCTCACCGACACCCACGGCGACGACGTCGCGCTCGCGCTGCTCGAACGCCAGGAAGAACTCGTGCGCGACGCCTTGCCCGAGGACGCGCGGGTCGTGAAGGAACTCGGCGACGGACTCTTGCTGTGGTTCGACGACGCGTGCGACGCGCTCTATACGAGCCTCGCGCTCCAACGCCGGTTCGAGCGCGAATCGGCCGAACCCCTGCCTTTGTGGGTGCGCATCGGCATGCACTGGGGCAGCCCGCGGCGGCGCGGCGACGACATCATCGGCCGCGATGTCAACCTCGCCGCCCGCATCGTCGATCTGGCCGGGCCCGGTGAGGTGCTCTGCTCGGAAGCGCTGGCCGAAGAGGTCGGTCCCCTCGAAGGCGTCGAGTACGAACCGCTCGGGCCAGTGTTCGTGCGTGGGTTCGCGGAACCGGTGCCGCTGATGCGTGCCGCCCTCGCGCCCTGACGCTCGTGTGCCGCGCCCCGGCCGCGCTCGCGATGTTCGTCCTCGTGCTCGGCGCGTGCAACGGCGATGACAATGCCGAGCGCTCCGAGCCCACGGCCACTCCGGCCCCGACGATCGCGACAACGACGAACGCCCCAACGACAACTCGGCCACCACCCGCCACAACGACGACCACGGTCGTCGCCGGTCCGGCTGACGTCGCCGTACCGATATCCGCGGCCGCAGCCGCCGAGGTGCTGACGCGCGTCGAGACCGAGTTGCGCAGCGACACGCGCGACGAGTCGCAGCTGGCGCACACCGCTTGGGAGCAGGATCTCGCGTACGCGGCGCTGCGCGCGCATCCCGAATGGCTCCCCGACATTTTCGCCCAGGTACCCGAGTCCGTGCGTCCGGTCGTCGCGGCCAACGCCGACGCGCGCGCGCAGATCAGCGAGTTGAACCAGCCACAGCCGAATCTGCCGGCGTGGAACATCCGCCCGCCGCTGCCGCGCGACGAGTTGCTCGGCTACTACGGCGAAGCCGAAGCCGCATCGGGAGTCCCGTGGCCGTACCTGGCGGGGATCCACCTCATCGAAACCCGCCTCGGCCGCATCGTCGGGACGAGCACGGCCGGTGCGCAAGGACCGATGCAGTTCATGCCTCCGTCGTGGGAAGCATTCGGCGAAGGCGGCGACGTCTCCAACGACCGCGACGCCATCCTCGCCGCCGGCCGCTACCTCGAAGCCGCGGGCGCACCCGACGACATGCCGGGTGCGCTGTTCTCGTACAACCACAGTGACAGGTACGTCGCCGCAGTGACCGCGTACGCGCAGACGATCATGGCAGACCCCCGGGCCTACGACGGCTACTACAACTGGCAGGTCCACTACGCGACGACAGACGGGACGTACCTCCTGCCCCAGGGCTACACCAACGGCTCCGGGGCTGTCCCGCTCGCGCTCTGATGTCCGCCCTCAGTCGGGAGGTGCGTGCAGCGTGGTGGGCGGTTCGGGCGCGGCGACGTCGCCCAACATGATCGGGAGCGCCCAACGCGCGACGGCGAGCGCGCCCTCATCGGAG
>JBEVDP010000040.1:0-16743 GCA_040513235.1 Acidimicrobiia bacterium
CGCTGCCATCAATCGCAACTCCACCGGTGCCACCCTCTCCGCCATGCCCCAGCCTGAACCAGAGCACGACACGCCAGGTGTCACCCATGTCGCGCGACATCAACCGTCACCCATGTCCCGCGATAAGACACCCAGCAAAAGGCGCACTCATCCACGCAGGGACGCGTGCCTAGGTCACGCCGGTTCGGCGCGCACCGCCGGCGCACGCCGGGTGAGCGCCATCGCAATCGCGACCGCGACAACCAACGCCAGTCCGATGACGCCCGCCAGCGCGACGAGGATCGCGGCTTCGACGCCGAGCACCAGCCACCGTACGTACGCGCCCATCGCGTCGAACCGGCGGTGGAACGCGAACACACGCGCGGGACTCGTCAAGCCCGCGCCGAGGAGGACGGCGAGACCGCGCGCGAGACCGAACGACGTCATCAATGCGAACGCGAGCAGCGGGTTGGCGCTGAGCGCGGCGAGCAGCACCATGGCATACACCGCCGCGGTCATGATGTACGTCGCGACACCGACGCCGATCTGCCACCCGAAGCCGATGCCGTACACCCACGGGCGGTAGGCCGAGAGCCAGTTCTCGTCGACTTGGCGGGTATTGCCCGGGATCCGGAACCCGCCGAGCTGCACGTCGGATGCGAGCGCGACACCGACCACGATCCCTCCGAGCGTGGCGCTGACGCCGGTCGACAGCGACAGCGCACCGACCATCGCCGCGAGCGCGGCTGCGACCACGCCCAACGTCGCTCCGCCGGCGATCGCGCCGAGCACGAACCACACCGCGGTCACCCAGAAGCGGTGGCCGCGCGCCCGTTCGGCGACCGGCGTCACGGTCGACAACATCGAGAGCCCGCACGGTGACCAGGTCGAACGCATCGCGGCAACGACCGCGAGCACGCCTGCAAGGAGTCCGATCCCAAATTCCATGGCTGCTCGATCGGATGCCTGTTTACCCGCTTGTCGGATGCGGCCAACGTGGAACGTGTTCTAGTGTCCGCCCCAAGCGAGCGTTGGAAGCCGGGTATCCCGGCGAGCAGCGAGCGGGGCCCGAGCGGCCCGGCCCGCAGGGCCGAGAGCGGAGAACATGGCCGAGATCCTCGAAGAACTGACGACGAAGCACTGCACAGTCGAACGCGATGGTCACGTCGTGATCCTCACCATGAACCGGCCGGAGAAGAAGAACGCCTTGAGCGGCGACATGCTCGCCGGTCTGGTGCTCGGCTACGAGTACATCGACGAGAACCCCGAGATCCGGTGCGCGATCCTCACCGGCGCGGGCGGCAACTTCTCCTCGGGCGCCGACCTCGTCGCGATGGGTCAGCAGTCGGAGGACGCCCGCACGCAAGCCGTCATGGCGCGCGGCAACAACCCGCACTGGAAGGCGTTGCTGCGCGACTACCGGTTGAGCAAGCCGCTGATCGCGGCCGTTGAGGGTTACGCGGTCGCGGGTGGCACCGAGATCCTGCAGGGCACCGACATCCGCGTCGCGGGCGAAGGCGCGATCTTTGGCGTGTGGGAAGCCAAACGCGGCCTCTTCCCGCTCGGCGGCTCCGCGTGCCGGCTGCCGCGCCAGATGCCGTACACGCTCGCGATGGACATCTTGTTGCGGTGCCCGCCCGTGCCCGCGCCCGACGCGAAGGCGATGGGACTCATCGGTCACGTTGTTCCCGACGGCCAAGCGCTGACCCGCGCGCGTGAACTCGCGGCGGAGGTCGCGCAGAACGCACCGCTGTCGATGATGGCGATCCTCCGGGCGTGGCGGGAGACCGAGCACATGAGCGACTCGGAAGCGATGGCGTACCAGGACCCGATCGGGTGGGAAGTGTTCGCGAGCGAGGACGCGCAAGAGGGCCCGAAGGCCTTCGCCGAAAAGCGCGCGCCGCAGTACAAGGGCAAGTAGCGCGCCGTGAGCGAGGCTGCGCCCGGGATCCCGGACTCTCCCGTCTTCGCGACACCGGAGCGCGCGACGCTTGCGGCCGCGCTGCGCAAGCTGATCGACGCGGCCGTGACGAGCGAGGACCCGGACGCGCCGGAACTGCTCGCGGTCGCGCATGAGGCCGAGCAGCTCGCGTTCCGGCTCGGCGGCGGCCGCACCGAGGGGACGGGTTACCGGCGGCGAGACCATGGTGATTACCTGCCGCGCTCCCCCGTCGTCGGCGAGGCCAGTCCGATCTCGCCGCGACTCGACTGGGAAGTCATCGACAGCGACGACTTCCATGGCGTCGAGGCCCGCGGCACGTTCGGCGCTGTCTACGAGGGCCCACCCAGCTTCGTGCACGGTGGTTGGGTCGCCTGCGCCTTCGACGAGATCCTGGGGATCGCGAACATCGAGGCGGGCAATCCCGGGATGACCGCCCGGCTCACCATCCACTACCGCAAGCCGACGCCGCTGTTCCGCGAGTTGCGGATCCGCGCTTGGGTCGATCGGGTCGAAGGCCGGCGGATCATGGCCCGGGGCGAGATGTGGGACGGTGAAACGCTCACCGCCGAGGCCGACGGGATCTTCATCCAGCCCCGGCCCGAACTCGCGGCCGAATACTTCGGACTGCGCAACGACTGAAGTCTTCCGGGCGGCGCCGCACCCGCGCCCGGCTTCAGTGAGCCTCCACCGAGTGCGTACGCCGAAACGGCTCTCGTCCTGAACCAGTGATCGCACAGATTGGGCCGGCGCGTACGCTCTCGCGGATGGCGCTGCCCGAACACGGACTCACGCACGACGACATCCTCGCCGCGCTCGCAGGCAAGCGGGCACGCGACGCGCGCTGGCAGGACGGCCGCACGTTCGGGATGGTCTACGACGGCGGCCCGGAGGTGCACGCCATCGCCGAAGCCGTCGCGCATCTCTATCTCCACGAGAACGCGCTCAACACGTTTGCGTTCCCGAGCCTCGGTGAGATCCAGTCGGAAGTCGTTCGGGCGACGGCCGACCTCTTCCACGGCGGTCCCGACGCGGCCGGCTTCATGACGTCCGGGGGGACCGAGAGCATCCTCATGTGTGTGAAGGCTGCGCGCGAGCGCGCCCGCGCCGAACGCGGCGTCACCGCGCCCGAAATGGTGATCCCGGAGAGTGCCCACGCCGCGTTCCACAAGGCTGCGCACTACTTCGGCGTGCGCGTGCACAAAGTGCCGGTAGCCGAAGACTGGCGCGCCGACGTCGACCTGATGGCCGGCTGCGTCAACGAGAACACCGTGCTCGTTGCGGGTTCCGCGCCGCAGTACCCGCAGGGCGTCATCGATCCGATCCCCGACCTCGCGCAACTCGCGGCGGCCGCCGGCGCGTCGATGCACGTCGACGCGTGCATGGGCGGCTTCGTCCTCCCGTTCCTGGAATTGAACGGCGAAACGGTGCCGCCGTGGGACTTCCGCGTCGACGGCGTGACGACGATCTCGGCCGACATCCACAAGCTCGGGTACGCGCCCAAGGGCGCGTCGGTCATCCTGCATCGCACGAAGGAGCTCCGTCGCTACCAAACGTTCGTGTTCGACGACTGGCTCGGCGGGTTCTACGCGTCACCGAACATGCAAGGCACGCGCTCGGGGCTCCCGATGGCGACCGCATGGGCCGTGATGCACCGCCTCGGCATCGAGGGCTACCGGCGCCTCACGCAAGTCACCGTAGATGCCGCGCGGGAGATGATCGCAGGCGTGAGAGCCGTTCCGGGTTTGCGCGTGCTCGGCGAACCCGAAGCGCACGTGTTGGCACTCGCCGCGGCCGACGGCGCGATCGACGTCTTCGCGCTCGGCGACGCGCTGCAACAACGCGGCTGGTTCCTCGATCGTCAAGGCCCGCCCGATTCGCTGCACGCGACAGTGAGCGCGGGCAACGCGGCCGTGATCGGCGACTTCGTCGACGACCTCCGCGCGTGCGTCGACGAGGTCGGCGCGGCCCGGACCGACGATCGCAGCACGAACTACGCCACCCTGGAGTAGCTGCAACACGTTCTAGGACTGCGCTACGGTCGCAGGGTGACTGCGGTGTCGAGTCGAGCCGACGACGGACACGTGGCGCGCTCCCCGGCCCGGGGGACGCGCGCCGCCGAGACAGCCGCGCGCAAGCGCCGGCTGCTCCTGGCGGCGACGGAACTGGCGGCCGAGGGTGGCTACGAAGCGGTGCAAATGCGCGATGTCGCGGCGCGGGCCGAGGTCGCGCTCGGAACGCTGTACCGCCACTACTCGTCGAAGGACCAGCTGCTCCTCGCGGCGCTGGCCCAACAGGCGGCAACGTTGCGGGACCGTCTCGATCAGCGGCCGCCGCGCGGTACGACACCGGCACAGCGCGTCGCCGATGTGTTGCGACGCGCGTCACGCGCGCTCGAACGACAACCGCTCGTGATCCGCGCCACCCTCACTGCGATGTCGTCGGCCGACGACACCACCGCGCCTGTGAAACATGAGATCAACGAGACGCTGCGGGCGATCATCACCGATGCGGTCGACGGCGACCAACGACCCGATCTCGACGACATCGTGAACGTCTTGGGTTCGGTGTGGTTCGCCGAGATGACCTTTTGGAGCACCGGATTGCGCGGGAACGCGTCGATGGGCGACAACCTTGCCCGCGCCGCCGAACTGCTGCTCGACCGGTAGGAGTCAGCGCACGAGTGGTGCGACGGCGTCGCCGAGGATCTGTGCGTTCTCGGCATCGGACGCGTCGAGCGGTGCGACGATCGCCCACGCCGCGCCGGCGTCGGCGTACCCACGAAGTCCTTCGACGATCTGTTCGGGCTCGCCGGTCAGTACGTGCGAGCCGGGATTGAACCGCGCGGTCTTGAACGCGGCCTGGTCCCGGTCGCGGCCGAGCAGGATCAGTCCGCCCCACGTGAGCTCGGCTTCGGGCGCGACGGCGCGCACGAGCGCCGACCGGTCGCGGAATTGCTCGGGCGTGTCGCCCCAGGTATTCCAGCCGTCGGCGGTCGCGACGACCTCTCGCACCACCGTCGCGTGACCCCCGACCCAAATGGGATAGCCGCGGCCGCGCGCGGCGCCGACCACGTCGGCGAGTGCGAGCACGCGACTCGCGAGCGTGCCAAACGGAAGACCGAAGGCCTCGTTCTCCGCCCGGCTCTCGGAATCGCCCGCGCCGATTGCCGCGATCAGGCGCCCACCGCTGATGCGCTGCGCGGCATCCAGGGAATGTGCGAGTGTCGCGGCCGGGCGCAGCGTGGCGCGCGCGACGAGCGTGCCGACATGGATGCGTGTGGTCTCCGCCGCGATCGCGCCGAGCAGGGCGAAGCACTCGAGCGCGGGACGGCGCGGCGGCGGCTTGTCGCGCCAGAGATGGTCGTACACGAACACACCGTCGAGCCCGGCGGCCTCGGCCGTGCGGGCAACGCCGATCGGGATGTCGGGATCGTCGACGAAGGACGGGAGCGCGAGGCCGAGCTTCACAGGCTCCGTGCGAGCACGGCCGCGCCAACCGCACCGGCGCGTGCGCCGAACGCGGCGGGCACGAGCGCGATGTCTGGGCGATGCTCCGTCCCCTCGAGGTGCGCGCGGAAGGCAGCCCCGAGCGGCTCGAACAGCAGTGCGCCAATCTCCACGACGCCCCCGGCGATGACGATGCGTTCGGGGTCGAGGATGTTCGCGAGGTTCACCAGCCCGACAGCGATGTTGTCGGCGTACGCAGCCAACAGAGCACGAGCGTCGGCATCGCCTTCGCCGGCCGCGGCCGCGACTTCTTCGCCGGACACATCGCCGAGCCGGCCACCCGCGGCGGCGAGGATCGTTCCGCCCCGGCCGTCTTCGATCATCTCGCGCGCCATCCGACCGAGCGCGTTCCCGCTCGCGATTGCTTCCCAGTGCCCGCGTTCGCCGCACGCGCATATCGGGCCGTCGATGTCGACAGTGACGTGGCCGAACTCCGCGGCGTAGCCGTTGGCGCCGCGGTACACGTGGCCGTCGGCGATGATCCCGCCCCCAATGCCCGTGCCGAGTGTGACCATCAGCGCGTGACGGGCGCCGACGGCGGCGCCATAGGTGACCTCGGCGAGTGCAGCGACGTTGGCGTCGTTGTCGACGACCACACGCCGGCCGGTGGCGGCAGCCACCGCGTCACGGATCGGCGCGTCGATCACGCCGGGCAGGTTCGGCGCGTAGCTGGTCACGCCCGTGCGGCCGACCAGACCGGCAGCACCGACACCGACAGGCGCGTCCGGCGGCCCGATCGCGGCAACAAGATCGCGGCACACGGCGACGAGCGGCTCGAACCCGGTATCCGGCGACGGCGCGCGCTGCTCGTGGAGAATCGTTCCGGCGCGGTCGAGTACGACGCCGAGCACCTTGGTACCGCCGATGTCGAGCCCGACGGTGACCTCGGCCTCGCGTTCAGGACTCGTCGACATCGATGCGGCGTACGCGCGGTCCGGGTGTCGACGACCGGCGGGCACTGCGCTGTTGCTCGACGACCGCGTCGGCCGCGTCGAGCACGGCACGGGCCGCGCCGAGCATCTCGTGCAACGCGCCCCAGAAATGATCGATCGCGTCTTGTGGCGGTGCGTCGGCGTCGGGTGGCTGGCGGCCGCGATCCAACGGGTCGGGGATACTCATACGAACTCCACCTCGAGCCGGTCGCCCGCCAACCGCGCGCCCGCGACTTCGCGGCGCAAAAGGCTGTCGGGCAGCACGAGCGCGCGCCGGTGCGGACCGACGGTAAGGAACAATTCGTCGTCGTTGCGAGCGAGGTCGACGTCAGCGCGCTCGGTGAACGGCAGGTACACCGACAGCACCAGCGATGAGCCGACGGCATCGACTCGAAGCGGCTCGATGTCGGCGAGCCGGTGCGCGGGATCGCAGTCGGCGTAGAGCGCGGCACCGAAGGCAGCGAGGTCGTCGAGACCGACCAGCTCGCAATCGGCCAGCTCCGCCGAGAGCACCGGCAACGGCCGGAACGCGTCGTTGATCGACTCGAGGTGCGCCGACTGCGTCGCCTTCCACCGCGCAAACCACGGATCGTCGATCGCGGCGGGGAGCATTCGATTCGCGATCACCGCGTCGACGTGATATCCGAACAGCGACAGGTACGTATACGTGCGGCGGGCCTCGGCCACGACCATGCGCTCGGGGTTCACGACGAGGCGTGCGCTCGTGATGTCGCCGTCGGTCAGGAGGTCGCGAACGCCGTCGAGGCGGTCGTAGAAGCGGCGGATCGCGGTGAACACCCGATCGCCGGCGATCGGGAGGCTCGTGACGCGGTCGAGGATCGGTCGCGTCAACTTCGTGAGGCGCCGTTGCGTCTCGAAGAGGCGGTCCATGTACCAGGCGAGGATGTCGGGCAGCGAGAGCAGCCGGATCGTCTCGGCGGTCGGCGCGCAGTCGACGACGACAGCGTCGAAGTCGCCGCTTGTCGCGAACTGCTTGATATCGGCGAGCGCGAACACCTCGTCGAGACCCGGGACGACGGCGAGCTCCTCGGCTTCGACTGCGTCGGCGCCGGCCCAGTCGAGCACGCCGACCATGTAGGACCGGACGTCCTCCCATGCATCCTCGAAGCGCACCCGGGCATTGAGCTGCTGGCCCCAGAGGCGGGGAGAGATGGGCGTCGGCACATCGCCGAGCGAGACGTCGAACGCGTCGGCGAGTGAGTGCGCGGGATCGGTCGACAACACCACCGTGCGCAGACCACCGGCCGCGATCTGTGCCGCGGTCGCGGCCGCCACGGTCGTCTTGCCGACGCCACCTTTGCCGGTGAACAACAAGATCCGCATGAGAAAGCGAGGCTACCCCGCCCGACCCGATTTCCGGCAGGGCGAAGCGCACAATCCGCAAGACCAGCCCGACTCGAGCCGCCGAGGAGGGAGGACGCCGGGGCTCGCGGGCTCAGGCCACGGCTTCGACTTGCTTCTTCAACTCCTTCAACGCGCTGCCCATGATGAGTCCGGCGGCGCGCCGTTTCAGGATCCCGGGAAGGGGCACCGAGACGTCGACGGCAAGCTCGTAGTGGACCCGGGTCGACGTGGGACCCTCGGCTTCGAAGCGGTAGCTGCCGTCGAGCCGCTTCACCATGTCGCCTTCGACCAAGTGCCACGAGAACGCCTCGGGCGCGTCGGCGTAGTCGTACGCGAGCACGTACCGCACGCTCTTGCCGAGCGCGGCGGCGCGGTATTCGACCTTGGTGCCGCGCCCTTCGGCGTCCGTCTCGAGCACGTTGGCGGACCGCACGTCGCGCGCCCACTCTGGATATGACTCGAAGTCGATGGCGACGTCCCAGCACCGGTCCGCGGGCGCTTCGACGCGGATGCGCTCGTTCGCGGTCTCGGTCATGCCGATCTCCTTGGCCGATCTCCTTGGCCGATCTCCTTGGGCCGAGCTCGTCGGGCGAGATGCTACCGGCGGCGAGCCGGGAAGACACCGTGGCGCGCACCCCAAAGTCCGGCGAGTCCGAGCGGCAACATCGGCACGAGTGTCCCGGCGGGATTCGCCCACGCGGTGGCGAGCGCGACGATGACCGAGACCACGACCGCGCCGAGCAGATGACGCCGCACGCCATCGGGTGCCGATCCCGAGAGGAAGAACAAGCTGGTGACCGCAATGTCGTCGCCCCGGCTCGATCGGACGACGGCTGCACCGAACGCCCACGCCCATACGGGCAGGGAAGCGAGAAAGAGCGCGGCGCAGAGGCCGACAGCAACGTCGTCGATGGGGACACCTACCGCGTCGACGATGGCAACGAGCGCGAAGACGCCGACCGACACCCATGAGCACTGGATGATGCGCACGCCCGGCTCATCACGCATCCAGGGCCTCCAGCGCGTCGACCTGACCGGCCGCGAGCGGCGCGAGCCGCGCGACGAGGTGCTCGTACGCGAACTCCTTCTCGGCCCGGGTGCGGGCGGCGCGCGCCATGCGTTGCCGCGTGTCGGTGTCGGTGAGGAGTCGCCCGATCGCGGCGCGCAACGCGCCGACGTCGCGCGGTTCGACGACGAATCCCGTCTCTCCGTCGACCACGGCTTCGTGTGACCCACCGCTGCGCCCGGCGACCGCTGGGACACCGCACGCGGCAGCTTCGAGGAACACGATGCCGAACCCTTCGGCTTCGAGGCCACCCCAACGATCGCGGCACGACATCGCGAACACGTCGGCACACGCGTAGAGCGCAGGCAGATCCGCGTCCGGTACCCGGCCGATGAAGTGGACGCGCTCGTGGTCCTCGGCCCGCCGTTCGAGACGCCTGCGGTCGCGGCCGGCGCCACCGATCGCGAGTTGCACGCCGTCGAGTGCCGTCACTGCGTCGATCACCACGTCGAAGCCTTTGCGGGGTACCAACCGTGAGAGTCCGAGTACAAGCGGTACCTCAGGATCGAGGCCGTAGCGGACGCGGGTCGCGGCACGGGCGTCGGCGCGCACGGGCCGGAATCGGTCGATGTCGACTCCCGGCGGGACGATCACGCCGCGCAACGGTTGCCCGGCTGCCCGCATCGCTTCCTGGGCCGGATACGACCCCGCCGCGACCACACCGGCCGCGCCGCGCAACACGCGCCGGGCAAGCGGACGGCTGAGAGGAACGCGCCCGTATCCGGTGATCTCCGCGCCATGCGCGATGACGACGTACGGCGCGGCTTGCAACTTCGGACCGAGCACCGCGAGTGGGATCATCGGATCCAAGAAGATGACGTCGGCACACACTTCGCGCGCGAGCGCGTCGATGCGCCGCGTGAGCGCGGGCGTCGGAAACAGCACTTTCTGGCGCGTGCGCTCCACCCGGAAGTGTTGTTCGCGGTCCCACGCGGCCGCGCCGGCGAACGCCGTCGTCAGGACTGTCGTTTCCTCCGGCGGCAGGCGGCGCCACAGCTCGTGCAGGTACGACTGGATGCCTCCGTGTTTCGGCGGGAAGTCGTTGGTGACGAGCAGCGACGGCACTAATGCGCCTCGGCGACACCGTCGAGCACCGCTGGGGATGCGTCAGGTCTCGGCGCGCTCGCGCGCAGCACCACCAGGCCCGCGAGCGCGGCGACCGCGCCGGCTGCGAACGCACCGCGGTCCCCTGTCGACGCCGCGACCACGCCGCAGATGAGCGGACCGATCCCTTGGCTGAGGTCGAAGAACGACGAGATCGTGCCGATCGCGGCCGCCCGTTCGGAGTCGGGGACTCCGCTGAGGCCCAGGAGGAGCAGCGCCGGATACATGAGCGACATCCCGACCGCGAACACGATCGTGCCCGCGAGCAACCCGGCGACACTCGGGATTGCGGCGATGATCGCGACACCGATCGCGGAGACCGCGAGGGCCACGGTCGCGGATGTGCGACCGCCGAGGCGATCGGGGATGCGAGCACCGAAGATGCGGATGCCGAGGATCAGTGCCCCGTAGAGCAGGAAGACCAATCCGACGTTCACGTCGAGTTCGTCATCGGCGTACAACGGCAGGAACGTGATGTACCCGCCGAGCGCGATCAGGCCGAGGAAGAGCACGACGCCGGGTAACAGTGCCGCGCGGTAAATGAGCCTCGCGTACGGCTGCGCGTGCGGATCGCGCGGGACGTCCCTCGTGAACAGCGCGAGGACGCCCGCCGCGAGCGCGAATGCGGCCGAGACCGCCCACGTGAGGCCGTAGCGATCGTCACCGGCGACGAAGTCGCCGAACGCCGGACCGAACGTGATGCCGCCGTATACGGAGATCGACCAGTAGCTGATTGCTTCGCCGCGGCGCTCGGCCGGCGCGAGGTCGGTGATCATGGTCGCGGCCCCGACGAAGAACGCCGCCTCGCCGATCCCGCTGACGATCCGGGCGACGACGAGCCACCACAACTCGTCGACGACGCCGTACAGCACAGTCGAGAACGCGACGATCAGCGCGCCCGCAATGATCAGGATGCGGCGTCCGGCCCGGTCGCCGATGCGGCCGGCGTAGGTGCGCAGGATCACCGCGCCGAAGGCGAATGCGCCGACGCCGACGCCGACCGCGATCTTGCCCAGGCCGAGCTCGTCCTCCACGTAGTGCGGGATGACGGGCATCACCATCGCGATGGCGAAGAAGTACAAGAAGCCGCACGTGACCACCAGGCCGAAGCGCGCCGTCACGAGTCGCGCCGGCGCAGGAGGGCTCAGGTCGGTCACGGCCGCCGATGCTACGGCGTCATCATCGAAACGGACTCTGGGCGAACCCGGCGACCGGTTCGGCTCCAAGGATCCCGACGAAACGGGGCCCGTGAAGACCTCCGAGCGAACCGGCGGCTCGTACCGCGCAGCGGTCGACGAGGCCGTTCGCGTTCTCGGACCGAGTTACGAGTTCGCAAGTGCGAGGCCCTCGGCGAAGGAGGCCCTCGCCGCGATCAGCCGGCGGTACTGCATCACCTGGCGCGGGCGGTTGAAGCCGAGCGCGCCGACAATGCGGTCGCGGGCGCCGAACAGCGCCACGAACTGGCGGTCCTCGAGCGTGCCGTGCGCGATGTGCACGTGCTCGTGGCCACCAATCATGCCGACGCATTGGATCTTGCGGTCGTACTGATCCGACCACACGTACGGAACCGGCGCGAACGGCGCCGGTTCCGCGTCGGCGGCGAGCAGCAAGCGCTGCGCGACGTGGACGCCTTGCTCGATCGCATTCGTCCAATGCTCGAGCCGCATGAACTGGCCGTCGAAGAGCGGGTTGGGCCACCGCGCGACGTCGCCCGCGGCGACGATGCCCGGCGCGGCGAGCCCAGTGGCGTCGCACACGACGCCGTCGTCAAGTGTGAGGCCGGAGCCTTCGAGCCAGCGCGTTTCGGGGGCGACGCCGACACCCATGACGACGACATCGGCCTCAACGGTGGTGTCGTCGGCGAGGCGGATGCGCTCGACGCGGCTGCCGCCCTCGATGCGGTGGATCTTCACGTTCGTGCGCAGGTCGACGCCGTGGTCGCGGTGCACGGCCGCAATCACGTCGCCCAGCGCGGGACCGAGGCCTCGCACCATCGGGTGCGGTAATGCCTCCAAGACGGTCACGTCGAGGCCACGACCCCGACATGTCGCTGCGACCTCGGCGCCGATGAAGCCGGCACCGATCACGACGACCTTTGGGCACGCGTCGAGCTGAGCCCGCAGTGCCAGCGCGTCGTCGAGGGTCCGGAGCGTGAAGACGTTCGCGAGATTCGGGTCGACCGGGAGGCGGCGCGGCGTCGAGCCGGTGGCGATGACCAAGCCGTCGAAGCCGACCGCGTCGCCAGTGTCGAGGGTTACCGTGCGGGCGGCCACGTCGAGTGCTGTCGCTCGGGCACCGAGACGCCAGTCGAGCGCGAGCTCGTCGCAGCCGTCCTTGCGCAGCGCGATTTCTGCCGGCTCTTCCGTTCCCGCGAGTAGCCCCTTGGAGAGCGGCGGGCGATCGTATGGGAGGTGGTGCTCGGCGGAGATCGCGACGATGCGGCCGTCGTATTCAGCTCGGCGCAGTGACTCGGCCGCGCGCAGTCCCGCGAGGGACATCCCCGCGATCGCGATCGTGCCCTGAGCCACGACGGCGACGTTAGTTGTCGGTGCTTGTCGCTCTTGGCGGCTTCGCCGCCGGGCCGCTGGGCCCGAGGGCGCGTCGAGGCTTCGCCAGTGGCGCGCCTCTGGTTAGCTCCGAACCTGACGCAAACGTCATACTGGCGAACCGTTGCCCGACCCGAACGCGGAGCTGTTCCATGCCCGAAGACCGCGCGCCCGACCTCGACGTCTCGGGGCGGACGCTGCAGTTGCGCGACGTCGACCTCGACGGCTTCTTGCATCCGAAGACGATCGCCGTGATCGGCGCGTCGGAGCAGTCGGCGAAGCCGAACACCGCAATGACGCGCAAGTTCGACGCGTGGGCGAAGAAGCACGGCGCGACCTTCTATCCGGTGCACCCCACGTACGAGACCGTCCTCGGGCACACGTGCTATTCGTCGCTGGATCAAGTTCCGGGAGAGCTCGATCTCGCCATCATTCTCACGGGCCGGGCGGTGGAGACCTTCGAGGAGGTCTTGCAGCGCAAGGCCAAATTCGCGGTCATCTTCGCGGCCGGATTCTCCGAGACCGGAAAGGTTGGCGCGCAACTCGAGCAGCGGCTCGAGCAGTTGGTCGAGTCGGGCGACGTCCGGCTCCTCGGCCCCAACACGAACCTCAACGCGTTCGACGACTTCCGTGACGACCTCGACGGCCCGTCAATCGCGCTCATCACGCAGTCGGGCCACCAGGGCCGGCCGATCTTCCAGGGCCAGGAGATCGGGATCCGGCTGACGCACTGGGCGCCGACCGGCAACGAGGTCGACTTGGAGTTCGCCGACTTCGCGCGTTACTTCGCCGACCAACCGGAAGTCGGCGTGATCGCGTGCTACATCGAGGGGTTCAAGGACGGCCGCACGCTGATGCTCGCGGCCGACCACGCGGCGAAGCTGCGCAAACCGATCGTGATGGTGAAGGTCGGGCGCACCGCGGCCGGCGAATCGATGGCCGCGTCGCACACCGGCCACCTCACGGGCTCCGATGCCGTGACATCGGCGGTCTTTCGCCAGTTCGGTGTGACGCGCGTCGAGGGCCTCGACGAACTGCTCGACGTCTCCGCCTCACTCGCGCGCACCCAGCCCAAGTCGTTGCCGGCGTGGGCAATGCGAGGCACGCAGCCGGGTATCTGCGTCTACGCGATCTCTGGAGGCACCGGCGCGCACATGGCCGACATGGTCGCAGCCGCGGGCCTGCGCATCCCCGACCTCACCCGCGAGTCGCAACGACGGTTGCACGACGGTCTCATCCCTGCCTACCTGCGCGTGTCGAATCCGATCGACAGCGGCGGACCTCCGGTCGCCGATGCGCGAGGCCGCCAGATCCTCGACGTGATCCTCGCCGATAAGAACATCGACGCGCTTGTCATACCTATTACCGGCGCGGTCGCCGCGTTCTCGGAACCGTTCACGCGCGACATCATCGAGGTGTCCCGAACCACGACGAAACCGATATTCGTGATCTGGGGTGCACCGTCGGGTACCGACGACACGTATTACAAGCGGCTGCTCGACGGCGGCTTGTCGGTGTTCCGTACGTTCAACAACTGCGTCGCCGCGGTGAAGGCGTATCAGGACTACTGGACCTTCGTGGCCCGCCACCGGTCGCCGTTCGCGGACGCGCCGACCGTGCCGTTGCCCGCGGCCAAGAAGGCACGAGCATTGCTCTCCGACCTCACGAGCGGCGAGGCGTTGTCGGAATGGGGCTCGAAGCACCTGCTGAAGGCGTACGGGATCAAGTCAAGCAGGGACGAACTGTGTTCGTCGGCCGCGGCAGCGGTACGCGCCGCCACTGCTATCGGCTATCCGGTCGTGATGAAGGTGGCATCACCGGACCTGTTGCACAAGAGCGACGCGGGTCTCGTGCGCGTCGGTGTCGACTCCGCCAAAGCCGTACGGGTGACGTACGACGAACTCTTGCGCGCGGCGACGCGGGCGGATCGCAACGCCCGCATCGAAGGCGTGATGGTGTGCGAGATGGCGCGCGGCGGCGTCGAGATGATCGTCGGCGTGTCGCACGACCAACTGTTCGGCCCGGTCGTCACGTTCGGGCTGGGCGGCATCTTCACCGAGGTGTTCGGTGACGTGACCTTCCGCGTGCCGCCGTTCGACGGGGACGAAGTGCGCCGCGCGCTTGCCGAGCTGAAAGGTTCTGCACTCCTCGCGGGCGTCCGCGGTCAGAAGCCCGCCGACGTCGATGCGCTCGTGGACGTCGTGCTGAAGGTGCAGCGCCTCGCAATGGATCTCTCCGACGACATACGCGAGGTCGACATCAACCCTCTCCTCGTGCGGCCGCGCGGTGCAGTCGCCCTCGATGCCCTGGTGGTGAAGCGGTGACCGACGTCCCTACCGATGAGTTGCTCTCGCGCGTCGAGAACGGCGTCCTGTGGCTCACGATCAACCGCCCCGACAAGGGCAACGCCATCCCGTATTACGTGCGCGACGCCCTCATCGACGCGTTCCGCGATGCCCACCACGACGTGAGCGTGCGCGCGGTCGTGCTCACCAGCGCCGGCGAACGGCATTTCTGCACCGGCGCCGACTTGATGGTGCCGCAACCGGTGAAGTTCCCGTCGCCGGAAGGCGCGCCCGACCGCGTTGTGGGCACCGCGGTCAACATGATGCGCGGCGGCTTCCAGACGCTCATGAAGACGATCCAGGACTGCGAAAAACCCGTGATCGTCGCGTTGAACGGAACCGCGGCCGGCGGCGGCACCATGCTCACACTCGCGGCCGACCTCGTCATCGCGGCTGACAACGCGAAGATCATCCACGTGTTCGTGCGACGGGGGCTCATCCCCGACGGCGGCGTCGCGTACCTCCTTCCGCGTCTGGTCGGGATGCACAAGGCCAAGGAACTCGTGTTCTTCGGCGACGACCTGTCGGCCGCCGACGCGAAGGAACTCGGCATCGTGAACAAGGTCGTGCCTGCGGCCGAGTTGCAGGCGACGGCGAAGGAGTGGGCCGAACGCCTCGCCCGCGGGCCGACCAAGGCGATCGGCTGGTCGAAGAAGCTGTTGCACGATGCGTCGGAGCTGTCCCGCCGCGATCTGCTCGAAGAAGAGGCGATGCTCGTCGAGATGAACTCGATGACCGCGGACTCCGGCGAAGGGACCGCGTCGTTCCGTGAGCGTCGCGACCCACAGTGGAAGGGATGGTGATCCGCGACCGCGCCGCGGTCGTCGGGATCGGCCAGACCGCGTTCGGCAAGGGCCTGGTCGATACCGAGCTGTCGCTCGCGTGCCAGGCGATCGCGCTCGCGTTGACGGATGCGGGGATCCGGCCGGAAGCCGTCGACGGGCTCGCGTCGTACACGATGGAGCCGAACCGCGAAGTTGACGTGGCGCGCGCGGTCGGGCTCGGCGACATCACGTTCTTCACCCAAGTCGGCTTCGGCGGCGGCGCCGGGTGCGGCGTCGTCGGCCAAGCCGCGATGGCGATCGCGACCGGTCAGTGCGAAGTCGCGGTGGCGTGGCGCGCTCGCAAGCGCGCCGATCCGACGAGCCGGCCGTGGGCGCAGGCCGCGGCCCGTATATCCGACAACGGCCAGTGGACGCGCCCGTTCGGCATCCTGCGCCCCGTCGACGAGATCGCAATGCTGACGCGCCGTTACATGCACGAGTACGGCGGGACCCGCGAGCACCTCGCCAACGTCGCGCTCGCGTTCCGCAAGCACGCGGCCATGAACCCAGCGGCGACCATGGGCCACAAGCCGATGACGCGCGCCGACTACATGAACGCGCGTTGGATCTCCGAGCCACTGTGTCTCTTCGACAACTGCTTGGAGACCGACGGCGCGCTCGCGGTGGTGCTCACCAGCACGGAACGCGCGCGTGATTGCCCGCACCCGCCCGCGCTCGTGCACGCGTTCGGGCAAGGTCTCCCCCGCGACCACCAGACGATGACGAACTACTTCACCGAGGATCCCCTCCGCGGGCCCGCCTGGACCGCGGCCGCTCGGTTGTGGGCCAACGCCGAGGTCGGCCCGACCGACGTGCAAGTCGCGCAGCTCTACGACGCGTTCAGCCCGCTCATCCCACTCTCGCTCGAGGGCTACGGCTTCTGCGCGCGGGGCGAGGGCGGGCCGTTCACCGACAATGGCGCCATCGAGGGGCCCGACGGGCGACTTCCGGTCAACACGAGCGGCGGCGGCATGTCGGAGGCCTACGTGCACGGCTTCAACCTCGTGCTCGAAGGCGTGCGCCAGATCCGCGGCACCTCCACCTGCCAGGTCCCCGGGGCCGAAGTGTCGCTCGTCACCAGCGGTGAAGGCGTGCCGACCTCGGCGATCATCTTCACGAAGGATCGCTGATGGA
>JBEVDP010000041.1:0-8614 GCA_040513235.1 Acidimicrobiia bacterium
GGCGGTGCGCCGCCGGCGCCGGCACAGCTCCGACTCGAACAGGAAGCGGCTGTGGATGTCGACGACGACCTGGCTTCCGTTCACGAGGTACACGTCGAGAATCGAGAGCCGCCGGCCGGAGTCGTCCGCCTGCGTGACGGTGTTCTCGAACAACAGGGTCTCGCAGAAGATCGACGCGGTCTCGGCCAACGCCATCGGCGTGCGCCGTTGCATCGGGGTGCGATCCGCGAGCGCGACGTTGTGGTACGCGTGGCCGAGTTCGTGCGCGAGCGTCGAAACGGAGTCGAGACTGCCGTCGAAGTTCATCATCACCCGGCTCACATCGCCCTCGACACCGGCGCAGTATGCGCCGCCGCGTTTGCCGTCTCGGATCTCGGCGTCGACCCACTGTTCGGCGAACGCGCGCGTCGAGAGCGCGGCGAGGTTGGGCGAGAAGCCGGCGAACGTGTCTGCGACGAGCTCAGTCGCGTCGTTCCACGTGACCTCGCCCGCGCTCCCCACCGGCGCGAAGAGCTCCCACCAGGGCAGCGCGCCATCGTGGCCGAGCACGCGCGCCTTGGCGCGGAAGTATCGCCGGAAGTCGGGCAACGACGCGACAACAGCTTCCGTCATCGCTTCGAGCGTCGCCCGGTCGACGTTGTTCGCCCGGAGATTCGGTTCGAGGTCGTCGGCGTACCCTCGGCGGCGGTTCAGCACGGCCAGCTCGCCCTTCGCGCCGTTCAGCGCGGCGGCGAGCGGAACCGACACGGTCTCCCACGCGGCGAGCTCGCCTTCGTAGGCGGCGCGGCGCCGATCAGCGTCCGGGTGTGTCGCCAGGCCACGCGCCATCGCCATCGGTACCTTCTCGCCGGCAACGTCGACCATCAACTGTGACGACACGTCGCCGTGCAGCCGCTGCCATGCGAGCGAGCCCGAGGGTGCGAGCTCGGCCGCGAGCGACTCCTCCGCTTCGTTCATTTGGAACTCGACGCCTTCGGCCGCCTTGTGCAGTGCGAACGCGTGGGCTTCCGCGGTTTCGCTCCGCGCGACGAACCCGTCGACCTCGAGCGCCGCGAGCCACGAGCCGAGGCGCTTCATCAACGGGCCAAGAGCCGCGGTGCGCGTCTGCAGTTCGACCATGTTGGCGGCGGCCTTGTCGTCGCGACTGTCGGTCGTCGTCAGGCCATAGAGGAAGGTGCTGACAGGCCGCAGCTGCTGCTGGATGTCGTTGATCTCGGTGAGGACTCCGTCGAGCAACGCGACGTCCGCGTCGGTCATCGGGCGCGGCTGGATCTGACCAATCCCTTGCTCATCGAAGCGCGCGACAAGGCGGTCGACGCCGCCGTAGATGCCTTCGATCGAGAGCGAGAACGAGCGATCGTCGAGGCCCGGGAAGATTGGCGTCAGATCCCAGCGGGGCGGCGTCTCGGTACCGGTCATGCACCGAAACTATCGACGGTCGACCCGAACCGCAGGTCGCGGTTCGGATCGACCGTGATGTGCAAGCTCCGAAAGCCCGTTCGCCTTGCCGTGACGCCGATGGGTTAGGTCCCGGATTTCAGCCCGGGCACTTTCACGATGATGAACTCGTTGTCGTCGGCGAGGTCTGGGTTGCGACCCTTGTTCGGGAAGTTGTTGTCGCACCCGAGCAGCAGGCGCGCGCCGTCGACGAGATGCACGGCCTCGATGGATTCGCAGGTCACGCGGAACGGGTCTCCGAGACCGACGTCGCCGTCATGGATCGGCGGCAGGGAGACGCCGTCGGGATCGGGGATTGCCGCCAAATTGACGGCGACGTTCTTGACCAGAAATCCGCTTGCGTCCACGTCCCGGAGGTCGACGACGTTGACGTTGCGGAACAGCGCGTTGAGGCCGCTGCCGCCGTCACGCTCGATCACGGCGATGCGATGCTGGTCGAGTGCCCACATGTCAGCGACGAAGTAACCGGGCTGGTCGGTGTGGTACCACCAGGTGCGACCGGTGAATGCTCCGTCGGCGACGCTGAACTCGAGGACGTTGCGGCGCGACGGGTTGGTGTCGGCGACGGTCGCGCCCTCCAGCGCGGCGTACAGATACTTGCCGTTGGGCGTGATGGCCATAGCCTCGAAGCCGCGGCTGTTGGGTTGGCTGGGCGGGTTGGCGCCGAGGAACGGGTTGTTCGGTGACTCCAGGTCGCCGGCGATCGGGGCCGCGAGCAGGGATCCGGGCACCGCGTACGGCGGGTCGAGCAGCACTCCCGACTGGTCGAAGTGCAGGATCCACGGGCCGAACTCATCGCCCATCCAGAGATCGCCGTTTGGTCCACGCTGCATCGACTCGGGGTCGATGTCACCGCCGGTCAGGAGGCGGTCCGTTGTTCCCTCGTTGACGATCGCGAACCCGATCTTGTTGTTCGGGTCCCGGAACGAGATGAAGTCGCCGACGGCGACCTCGCCGGTGCCGCCGGCGCCGGTCTTGAACTCGGGCTGGATGTAATAGGCGCGGATCAAGAAGTCCCGCGAGTTCGCCTTGCCACCGAAGCCGTTGTCCGACATCGCCAGGTATTCGCCGGGATGGCGTCCGGCGAGCACCGCCGAGAAACCCTCAACCGGCTGTGACGGCGTCGGGAACGTGATGCCGTTCGCGGGTCCGGTGTAGAACGCGCCGGAGGGCGGTCCGGGAGCGTAGGTGTTGACGGGCAAAACGGCTCGTCCTTCAAGTCTCGGCTTCGGGGTGCTCGCCGATGCAGCCACCCCATGCAGCGCCGTGACCGTCGCCAGGACGACCACTGACGCGAACAGATGCCTTCTCACCATTGTCTTCCTCCTCGGTGGAGTCGGTTCCACATACAGTCGAGGATGAGCGGCCCGACGTCCCGGAAGCTACCGACCAAAGTCCCGATCTGTCACCGGGCAAAGTCGGGACGGATGTCCCGTGCGTTCGGGACTCAGCTCGCGACAGACTTCGGCTGTGCGCTCCCCACCGCGGCGGCCCGGAGGGACTTCAGTGGCTTCGGCGTCGTCGACGCGAGCTGCAACGGTGAGGGTTGTGATCGTGTGGGCGAGCGCCGCTCTCGCGGGCGCGGCTGGTCTGCTTCTCGTCGCCCTGCGGGTCGTCAACGACGGGATGGAGCCCGAGGGTCGCAACTGGTGGCTCGCGGCTGAGATTGCAATCGGTATCGGGTTCCTGCCGGCGGGCACCCTGCTGTTGTCGTACCCGCGTCGTCGACTCCTCGGCGCGAGCTTCGTCGCCGTCGGGCTGACGCAGCTCATCGCCGCACTCGCCTGCGAGTGGGAGGCGTATTCGGCCTCCGTTGACAACAGACCTGTGGCGGCGCCGGGACGGTGGGAGGTCGTCGAAACGATCGGGCTCATCGTCCTCACCGCAGTCGTTCCCTGGTTCCTGCCGTGGAGAACGCGGCGAGGTCCACAAGACCCCCTCAAGCTGTGGCTCGCGTTCGGTGTCGCGGCTTCGCTCGTCGGCACGTTGTGCGCGGTGACAGCGCTCGGGGATCTCCCGGGCGCCGATGTCGTAGGCCCGCTGATGTTGCTGGTCGCGGTTCCGTTCCTCACGCTCGGCGCCATCGTCGGTGCGGTTCGCGATGAATCCAGCAGGTTCGCAAGTGCTTCTCATCGTTTCCTCGTTTGGACCGTTCTCGCGGCCGGGATCGCCGTCACCTACACGGTGGTCGTCGCCGGCTTCGGCGCGCTGCTCGGAGCCAACGGACCAGCATGGCTCCTCGTCGCATGCACGGCGGGTATCGCGATCGCGCTCGAACCCGCACGCCGGCGCGTGCGCGACATCGTCGACCGCGTCGTCTACGGCGAACGCGACGAACCACTGGCAGTGGTGCGAGAAGTCATGCATCAGGTCATGGCGTCCGTCGACGTCGCGTCCCTGCTCCCGGAGCTCGCCGCGACGCTCGGAAACACAATGCGGCTCGACTACGTAGCGATCGAAGGCCCCATGAGTCGAACACTCGCGTCCGACATCCCGCTCGTCGACGCGGCCACGTCAACCGAGTCCCGACGCCTCGCGTCGTTCGGGGCGCCGACCGAGAATCTCGAGTCCTTCACATTCGAGAATGGCGACGACGCCATCGGCGTCGTGATCATCGGCTGGCATGACGGTTCGGGACTGCGGGCACGCGATCGAAAAGCGCTCAACGACATCGTGCCGCTCATCGCACTCGCCGTGAGCCTCGTCGAACTCACTGCCGAACTGCGTCGCTCGAGCCTTGCCGTCGTGACGACACGCGAGGAAGAACGGCGTCGCCTCCGTCGCGACCTGCACGACGGGCTCGGTCCCGCGCTCACCGGCATCGGGCTGGGCATGCGTACGGTTGTCGGCCGGTTGCGGCGGGACAAGGGCGAACCTGACACGATCGAGTTGCTCGACCGGTTGACCGGCGAGCTGGACACCGCGAGCTCGGAGGTCAAGCGCATCGTGCGCAACTTGCGGCCTACTGCTCTCGACGATCATGGTCTGACGGGGGCGCTGCGGGAGTTCGCCCTCCGCTTCGACGACGCCGTTCGGATCGATCTCGACCTCCCGCCGAGCGATGCCCACTTGCCCGCCGCTGTGGAGATCGCGACGTACCGGATCACGACCGAGGCGCTCACGAATGTTGTTCGTCACGCCGACGCTCGTTCGTGCAAGGTGCGGTTGGTCGTCGGCGAATACGTCGACATCGACATCACCGACGACGGCATCGGGCTCCCGGATGTGCGGCGCTCGGGCATGGGCCTGCGAGCGATGCGCGAGCGCGTGACAGCGCTCGGCGGCACCCTGGCAGTGACAGACGTCCCCCCACATGGCACCCGCGTCCACGCGCGCCTGCCTGTCGAGATCGCCTGACCGTGATACGGGTAGTCGTGGTCGACGACCATCCGATCTTCCGGCTGGGACTGGCCGTGTCGCTGCAGGACATCGAGGACGTCGCACTCGTCGGCGAGGCCGCCAGCGCCTCGGACGTACCCGACATCGTGCGTGACCTTCATCCTGATGTCGTACTGCTCGACCTCCATCTCCCCGATGGCTCCGGCCTGGAGCTGAATCGCTGGCTGGCGCGGGAGCAGCCCGACATCAGGGTGATCGTGCTCACGATGTCCGAAGATCACCACGCCGCGGTCTCAGCGATACGCGATGGCGCACGTGGCTTCCTCGTAAAGGGCGCGGATCCGTCGCGTGTCGAACATGCGCTGCGTACGGTGATCGCGGGCGATGTCGTGCTCGATCACGACATCGCCGGAGTCATCACTGGGCTCACGCAACTGCGGCGCTCGCAGTCGTCCGCGTTCCCGCAGCTGAGTCCACGGGAGTTCGAGATTTTCGAGCTTGTGGCGCGCGGCCTCGACAACCCCTCGATTGCACGAGAACTCGTACTTTCGCCGAAGACTGTCCGGAACAACGTCTCGAATGTCTTCGCCAAGATCAACGTGACTGACCGCGCGCAAGCGATCGTGCTCGCCCACCAGCACGGCATCGGGATCGTCGAGAGCTGAGAAGCGCGACGCGAACGACCGTCACCGTTGACGCTTCCTATCCGTCGGTTGCCGCTATCGCATTGAGTCGTTCGACGACGTCGAGCACGTCGCCGCGGTTGTAGAAGTCGACCGCGATGAGATCGACGAGGTTGAAGTTCGGGTGCTCTGCCATGGCCGCCAGTTTGCCGCGTCGACGCTGAGCCTTCTGCGTCGCAGGTGTGAGCCTCTATGGGACGTCGCCGCGCGCCCACTCGCCGGAGGCAAAGGCCGACAGCGCCCACGCGTAGGCGTCCGCGCAGGCGTCGACACACGCTTCCGGGAGGGCGACATCGAAGGTGACGACGTCGCCGCTCACTGCATAGTCGACAACGACGTCGCCGTCGTAGCCGAACTCTTCCGCGTGCGACGGGAAACTCACGGTGTCGTCGTCGACGACCTCGAAGTCCCCGCTGTCGACTTCCTCGCCGTTCTCCTCATGCGAGCCGAACGCACCGTCAGCGGTGAAGAAGTGGTCGTGCTCCAGCGGTCCTCGGGCCCCTGCGCACACGTCACCCTCGCTCGGTCCCGGCTCGCCGCCATAGAAGTTTCCTTGGAGCCACTCGACGTGCGACTCGGCGAGTCCGGATTCGTGGAACGCGGCGAGCATCTCGGCGCAGGTTTGCGCGCGGTGCCAGGACCCCATCAGCTCCGTCGTCGTGTGCACAGGCGACGTGGTTGTGGTCGCTTCGGCCGTCGTTGTGTCCACCTCAGAATCAGAGTTGGCGTCGCCACCACAACTCACGGCCGTGAGGATGCTCAGCAGAGCCGCGCCGACTGCGACTCGAACACTCATCGGCACCACCCCGCTCGCTGCCGAAACGCGTGCACATCATGCCCGTCATGAAGTGCCCTCAGCCAGTAGATGGGTGGGTCGCCAGGGACTCGAACCCTGAACCTGCGGGTTAAAAGCCCGACGCTCTGCCAGTTGAGCTAGCGACCCCGAGGACGGCGCGGTATTCGGCGCCCAATTCGAGCCGGTGCCGTTCTCGGCGTTGATGGTAGGTGTCGGGAGCCGGTCGAGTCCGCCGTTAGCGTCGAGATGGCGTCGCCGTTTGACCTGTCGCCGCGCTGCGGTCGCGCCAGTCTCGACGCCGTCAAGAAGTCGCTGTCGGGCGGCTTGTCGGAGTCGTTGACGGTGAGCGATGGCGGGACTCGGCGCCCTTCAGAATCTGCGCCGCGATGATCATGAACATGATGCGATTTCGTCCGACGGCGGGCGCGCGCTTGTCGGCGAAGTGCTGCTTCAACCATCTGTTCACCGATTCGGCTCCGGTGCCGGGTGCACTCACATGCCGGGACACCCGACACAGGCCGCCCGCCGCACTCAGAGGCGGCCGTGTTCGAGGCGCGCACGGAACTGCTCGTCCCACGCCTGCAAGTTCGCGCTCGCGCCGGCCGAGCTTGCCGTCGAAGCCGTGGTCCGCATCGCCGACTCGAGCGCGGGCTTCGAACCGGTAAACAGCCAGGCGTCGAAGAGATCATCGAGCTGCGACCCCGAGATGCGTTCGGACAGGTCGATGAACTCGGCCGTCGTGCCGGTTCCGCCACCCTGCTCCTGCACCCAGGTGCGAGCGATCTCCCAGAAGGCATCATCACCGACGCGGTTGCGCAGCGCCTGCAACGTCATGGCGCCCCGGTAATAGACCGGATTGCCGAAGAGGTCGTCGTGCGGCGGCTCAGCCACGACAAACGACCAGAACGGGTCATCGTCAGCCCAGAACGAGTAGTAGAAGTCGAACGCGTCCTGCGTCGTGAACACGCCCTCGTACTCACCCCAGATCCACTCGGCATAGGTCGCCCAACCCTCGTTGAGCCAGATGTCTTGCCACTGCTCCAGAGCGACGTGGTCGCCATACCACTGGTGGGCGAGCTCGTGGACGATCACGCTGTCACCGCCATCCGGCCAGAAGTACTTCGAATAGACCGGCCTCGTCTGCGTCTCCAGGGCGAAGAAGAGGTCGGGCTGGTCGTCAACGATTGCCCCCACCGTCGAAAACGGGTACGGACCGAACGCCGAGGACAGCACGTCAACGATCTCGCCCTGCCGCGCGAGCGACGAGTCGATCGCCGGGCCAAGTTCGGGGTCGGCGACGAGGTCGGGGTCGACCGCGTCGTACACGGGTAAGCCGCTCGCGGTGGTCCACGCGCGCACGTCCCACTCGCCGATGTCGATCGTTGCGAGATAGCTCGCCATCGGCTCGGGCGCATGCCAGTCGAACCGCGTCGAGCCAGCGGTGGTGGTTGTCGCGACGAGGAAACCGTTGGCTACGACGCCGAGCCCTTCCGGCACGGTGACGTGGAAGTCGTATGCCGCCTTGTCACGCGGGTGGTCGTTGACCGGGAACCATCCGGCCGCGACATCTGGCTGGCCGGCAACGGTGGCGCCGTCGTCGGTGGCCATGAACCCGGTGCGCAGGTCGAAACCAGCAAGTGGGATCACGAACTCCTTCGGGATCCCCGAGTAGGTCGCGGTGATCTCGATCGGATCACCGCTACGCAACTTGTGCTGCGGGACGACGACGAGCTCGGCCCCGTCGCGCGAGAAGGCGGCCGGCTTGCCATTGACGACCATCCCGGTGATCGTCATCCCGTCGAAGTCGAGGTCGAACCGGTACAGGTCAGCGGTCGCGGTGGCGGAAACGACGGTCGTGGCCGACCAAACGTCGGTGGCCGGGTCGTACGAGCCAGTGATGTCGTAGTGGCCGACGTCGTAGCCGCCGTTGCCCGCCAGTGGGTAGTAAACGTCGCCGACGCCTGGGGCGCCGGCTGTGAAACGGCCGTTCTTCTGGCCGGAGTCGTCAGCGCCCACAGGCGCTGCGCTCAGGACCAAAGTCGTCGTGGCAACCGTAGCTACCGCCACCATCACGCGGAATCGTGCCTGCATGGAGACCTTCTTTGCCGTCACGCCGAGCGACGTGAGTCTTGCAGGTTGCTGCGGTCCGGCTCGCCCGCCTCTGCCGAGGCACCCGGTACTGCGATCCACCGGGTCGCCGGCGTCGACGACGTGACGTTCACGCTCGGGCGGCGCGCCCAAGCAGCGTCGTGAGCGCGGTGCCGTGGCGGAAGATCGTGATGTCGCCGTCGACGGACACGTTCAACACGACGTCGGCGATCTTGGAGAGTGTGCGCGC
>JBEVDP010000042.1:0-6325 GCA_040513235.1 Acidimicrobiia bacterium
CGCGCACGCGGCGTCGCCACGCGCCGCGACGCCGTCGTCGGGCCCCGCCACGGCGCGGTACGCCTCCGTTACGTTCCCGGGTTGCGAGTACTCGACACGTCCATCCGGAATCGGCGCGCCCGTCGTGACCGGAACATCCGGGACCAAGACCGGCGCCGATGGAGAGTCGTCGGCGCGGAGTACGACCACCCACGCCCCGACGAGTGCCGCGACCAGGGCCGACGCGGCCACGGCGCGGATCGACGGGCGGCGCCCCTCTGGCCGGCGGGACCGCCGCGACCGCCGCCGGTGCGGTGGTTCTTCCGGTGGTCGGGGCGGGACCGCGCCTGCATCCGAGTGGCGCAGCGCGGCAGCGACGACATCTTGAACCGTCATGGTGACACCCTAGAACCAGTTCAGCGATATTTACAACGTTTGACGCAATCTCAGACGATCTCATATGATCCCGTCGTGGCCCGCACCCGGCTCCTCTCGTTGCTCGCCGCCGTCGCCGTTTCGATCGTCGCCCTCACCGCCACCCGGCCGACGCTCTCGGCGGTGGCGACCGACGATGAAGCACTCGTCCTCTCGGCCGCGTGGCTGGTCACCGCCGCGGTGACGACCTGGTACGCACTCGGTCTGGCGATGTGCACCGCCGCCCGGCTTTCGCCGGGTCGACCCGGCCTGCGCTGGTGCACCGCATTCGCGCCGCGGTTGGTGCAGCGCGCCGCCGGCGTCGCTTGGGGTGCGTCACTGCTGTTCGCGCCCACGCTCGCGCAGGCGCCGGCCGGTGCGGCATCCCATCCTCCCTTCGTCGCGGTCGACGAGCCGTTCGTGCGAGCGCCCGCGCCGGCACCGGCACCCACCAGCACCATCGCGATGCCGACGATCCCGACAACTGCGCCGCTCGCAGAGGCACCCGCGCCGGTCGCCCCGCCGACGGCAGCGGTCCCACCGGCGACGCGTCATCACATCGTCGTCGCGGGCGAAAACCTGTGGAGCATTGCGGCCGCGGAACTCGCCGGACACGGCGAAACCTCCGAGCGTGCGGTCGCCGCGTATTGGCGGACGGTCGTCGAGGCCAACCGAGCCGCGTTGCGCTCGGGCAACCCGAACCTCATCTTTCCCGGTGAGGTGATCGCGCTCCCGCCGCACGGTTGACCCTCTCCCGCAGCGACGGCGAGACTCGCCGCGATGGGGCTGCTCGACGGAAAAACTGCAATCGTGACGGGCGCGGGGCGCGGTATCGGTGCCGGGCATGCGCGTTTGTTGGCGGCCGAAGGTGCGCACATTGTCGTCAACGACCTCGGCACTGCGGCCGAGGGCGGTGGCTCCGACTCCGCTCTCGCGCAGACTCTCGTCGACGAAATCGTTGCCGCGGGCGGGACCGCCGTGGCGAACACCGAGAACGTTGCGAGTTGGGACGGCGCCGGATACGTCGTCGCGCAAGCTGTCGACACCTACGGCCGGCTCGACATTCTCGTGAACAACGCGGGCTTCCTGCGTGACGCGATGAGTTTCAACATCACCGAAGAGCAGTGGGATTCGGTGATCACGGTGCACTTGAAGGGGCACATGGCGATGTGCCACCACGCGGCCAAGCACTGGCGCGACCGCGCCAAGGCGGGCGAGCAGACATGGGGCCGCATCGTAAACACGGCGAGCGAATCAGGTCTGTACGGCCAGGCCGGGCAGGTGAACTACGCGACCGCGAAGGCCGGCATCGTTTCGATGACGATCGTGCTCGCGCGGGAGTTGAAGAAGTACGGCGTGACCGCGAACGTCGTGTGCCCGCGCGCGCTCACCCGCATGACCTCGACCATGCCCGGTGCGGAGGAATTCATGTCGGGGCCCGAGTGGGATCCCGACCAGATCGCGCCGATGGTCGCGTTCCTCGCCAGCGACGCCGCAGACGACGTCTCGGGCCAGGTGTTCGTCGTGTGGGGAACCCGCGTCCATCTGTTGCAGGGCTATGCACTCGCGACCACTCTGGATCGTTTCGAGGGTCGGTGGACGCCACAGGAACTGGCCGACCGCAAGGCTGAGCTGTTCGCGAGTCACAGCTCGAAGATCCCGCAGTTGGGCTTCGGAATGTGAGCGAGGAGCCCGACGGTCCGCTCCTCGTCGACCAGCTGCGTTTCATGGCGCAGCAGTGGCCGAACGAGATCGCGTACCGGGATCTCGACGCGGCCGCGACGACGACGTTTCGGCAATGGGACACGCGCTCGAACCAGGCCGCCCGCCGGCTCGCCGAAATCGGTGTGCGCAAGGGCGATCGCGTCGCGGTTTACATGGACAGCGAGCGCTGCCTCGAGTGGATCGTCGCGTACGCGGCCGTGCACAAGGCCGGCGCGGTCATGGTGCCGGTCAACACACGCCTCGCGCTCGACGAGGTGGAGACGATCCTCCGCCACGCCGAACCCAACGCCATCTTCACCAACGACCGGCTCCTCGACGGTGCCGCCACGGTCGCCGAGCGCGTCGGCGCGCAGGTCGTGCACGACTGGACCGACGTCGACACGTGCAGTCGCGACCCGTTCCAAGTGGCGCTCGACCTCGACGACATCGCCGACATCATGTACACGTCGGGCACGACCGGGCTGCCGAAGGGCGTCCTCGTGCGCCACCGCAACGTCGCGATGATGCCGAACTGCGTTCCGCACTGGAGCGGCGCGGGCTGGTTGCACGGTGCTCCGCTGTTCACGTTTGCGGGCATGAGCTTCATCTACAACCCGATGAAGCTCGGCCTCGCCGGTCTCTACATGCCGAAGTTCGACGTCGACCACTGGTTCGACGTCTTGGAACGCGACCGGCCCGCGATGATCTTCATGGTTCCGGCGATGGCCGAACTTGTCACGGCGAGCCCCCGCTTCGAGACGAGCGATCTCTCGTCGCCGTTCGCGGTGTCAATCGGCTCCGCGCCACTCGCGCCTGCGACGTTGCAGCGAATGCAGGACCGCATGCCTCAAGCCGCCGTCGCAAACTCGTACGGGCTCACCGAGGCCGGCCCCGCGTACATCGTGATGCCGCGGGAGGACCTCGCCCGCAAGCCGGGGTCGGTCGGGAAGGCGACGCCGCCGATGGAGGTGAAGGTCGTCGATGCCGACACCGAAACCGAGAAGGCCGCGGGCGAAGTCGGCGAACTGCTCGTGCGCCTTCCAGGCGCGCGGCGCGAGTACTACCGCGACGACGCCGCGACTGCGGCGACGTGGACGAGTGATGGGTGGTTACGCACCGGCGACCTCGCGTCTCTCGACGACGAAGGCTTCGTGTTCATCGCGGGGAGGCTGAAGGACATGATCATCCGCGGCGGCAACAACGTGTACGCAACCGATGTCGAAGCAGTGCTGCTCGAGCATCCGGCGCTCCAGGAAGCCGCGGTCGTCGGCATCCCGCACGCGGTGCTCGGCGAAGACATCGCGGCGTTCGCGGTCGTCAAGCCCGGCGCCGAGTGCTCCGAGGAGGCTCTGACCGCGTTCTGCGCCGAGCGCCTTGCCGACTACAAGCGGCCCCGCCATATCTGGTTCGTGACCGAGCTCCCCCGGAACGCCACCGGCAAGGTGATGAAGCACAAGCTGCGGGAGCGGGCCGCAGAAAAACCCTACTCGTGATTGCCCGACCATGACGCTCTACCAGCGCGGGCATCATCATCCCCGCGCTGAACGCCTACCAGCGCGGGCATCAATCCCCGCGCTGAACGGGACGGCCATGCGAACGATGAACGGACCGACCGATGAACCTTGATTGGGCTGTGATCTGTGTCGGACCCAACCGCGACAATCGATCGACCCACAACTTCCCGAAGGGGCTCCCGTACATCTCGACCTCCTGTGTCTCTCCACAGGATCGAGCTAAGACCCCGAACCCACATCGGGAGCATGACTTATTTCTACGGACGCGTCGCCCGACGGTCCCGCACAAGCGTCCACTTCCTCGTCCCGATCCGCGCGATGGCGAAGCAGAGGCGACCGAAGAGAAGGATCGATACGGCGTTGATGAAGGTCATGCCGATGAAGATTTCAACGCGCTCGCCCCAGGTCGGGTCGAACTGATGCTCGATGCCGTCAGAGTCGGGCCGGGTAAAGGATTCGTTGATGGCCACCAGGAAGAGGCTCGCAAAGACGAGCCAGAGCGGGACGGCCAGCCACAAGGTGTCGTCACATTGACTGTCCTCTGCGTCGCGTTCGCTCACGTCCTCTGACTGCATGACGTGATCAAAGCGAGCCGACGCCTGGCGCGACATGGTCACGCGCACAGAATCATCTGTGCTGCGCTTGTTTCAGGCCCGCAGCCCTCCTCACACGACGTCGAACACATGCGCGGAAGCGGGGGTCGGTCGCTGAACGCCGACCCGCCGATGCTCCCCCGGTCCAAGCCCCTCCCCCGTTGGCTCGGAGGACCGGATGTTTGCAGTGAGCCGCCGCGTACGCAAGCTCATCGAGAGCATCGAGCTTCGCTCTCGGGTCTTCCACGCCGCACCGCAGCGACGGTCGGGCTAGCCTCCGGCACCTGACAGCGGTGTCAGGATCTGCGGAGGCGAAAACGTGGCACTGAGCGAACTGAAGGGCCGTGCGCTCGGCACCCAACGAGTCATCATCGAGCGGGGTCCGGTGCGCGTCTTCGCGCAGGCGCTGCAAGACGACGACCCGGTGTACACGAGCGACGCGGCGCCGGTCCCGCCGACGTTCCCGTTCGTGATGCCGTACTGGGGCTCGCTCGGCGAAGGCGGCGCGGCCGGCCTGCCGATCGAGAATCTCCGCGGCAAGGGTCGCGCGATCCTGCACGGCGAGCAGGAGTTCGAGTTCCACGACGGCCGGTGGCCACACGTCGGCGATGTGCTCGTCGGCGACGGTGTCATCTCCGAGGTCTTCGAGAAGGGCCGCTCCGACGGCGGCAAGCTCGAGTTCTACGTGACGGAGACCACGTGGAAGAACGAGAAGACGGGCGAACCCGTCGTGACCTCGAAGTTCACGCTGACGATCGTGTGCAAGCCGGACGCGGCCGAGCCGAAACCGCTCGCCTGAGCCCGGCGCCTCTCAGACCGGTGTACACGCCGCAACAACTCTCCGATCGGGCCGAGATCACCGATGTCGTCATCCGCTATGCGTGGGCGATCGACACGAAAGACTGGGACCTGCTCGACACGTGCTTCGTGCCCGACGCGTACCTCGATTACTCGTCGAACCCGGGCGGCAAGGCCGGCGCGTATCCGGAGATCCGTGCGTGGTTGGCAAGAATGATGTCGGCGTTCCCGGTCACGCAACATCTCATGGCCAACACCGAGATCGTGCTCGACGGCGACCGCGCGACGGCGCGCACGATGGTGACGAACCCACAGGGTGCTGCGACGCGTGAAGGTCCGCCGCACTTCTTCTACGTCGGCGGTCGGTACGACGACGAGTTCGTCCGTACTCCCGATGGCTGGCGTATTGCGCGCCGCGTCGAGTCGTTGCTGTGGTTCGCCGGATCCCTCCCGCCCGAGCTGATCTTCCCCAGTTGAACCTTCCACGCCGGCGGTCGCCACCCGCAGAGGCACAGACGCCGTCCAGGAAGAGCGAAACCCGGCCCGAAAACGAAGAGGTGCTGGTCCCCTAACCTTCCCGCGATGTCCTTGCCGGCGCAGTTCGACCTCACCGTCGACGCCTATCGGCGTCGGATAAGGGTCGAGACGGTTGCACCCGGTGTCGTGGTGTCGAAGCTCGAAGACGACTTCCACTACTTCATCGTCACGCTGCACCACGATGGCGAGCAGGTCGTCGACGTCACGTGCGACTCACAACGCTGGCCGTGGACGACGTGCCCGAGCGCGGCGGAATCGCTGCAAGCGCTCGCGGGCATGCCCTTGTCGCGACGGTTCACCGCGGCTGGACGCTGGACCGACCCGAAGCAGAACTGCACGCACCAATTCGACGCCGCGTGCCACGCGATCACGCACGCGGCGTGGGGCCGCGAACGGCGGCAATACGACGCCGAGATCCCGCTCCGCGACCCGGCAACTGGCGCGGCGCGTGTGCGGCTCTGGGTCGACGGCGCGCTGCGGCACGCCTGGCTGCTCGCCTGGGACGGGCCCATCGATCCCGCACCCGCGCTCGCGGGCGCACCGTGGCGCGGAGGGTTCATGCGGTGGGCCGACGCAAATCTCTCCGAGGACGACGCCGAGTGCGCGATCGTGCTGCGGCGCGCGTCCGACATCGGCATGGGTCGCGGCATGGACCTCGACGGGGTGCCCGTTGCCAATCAGCTCCCGACGACGATGACGGGCGTTTGCTACACGATGCAGCCCGGCGTCGTTGAAGTCGCGTTCCGCCACGTCGGCTCGATTCGCGACTTCGCAGCCAACCCGGAG
>JBEVDP010000043.1:0-4677 GCA_040513235.1 Acidimicrobiia bacterium
TCAAGCCGGTGTCGATCACGGGTTCCAAGCGTCTGATCCGCGCCGCGATCAAGTACGCAGTCGATCACGACCGCAAGTCCGTCACGCTCGTGCACAAGGGGAACATCCAGAAGTTCACCGAGGGAGCCTTCCGCAGCTGGGGTTACGACCTCGTGAAGGAAGAGTTCGCCGACGTCGCTGTCGGTTGGGACGACTGCGACGGCAAGCCCGGCGACAAGCTTCTCGTGAAGGACAACATCGCCGACATCACCTTGCAGCAGGTGCTCACCCGCCCCGACGACTTCGACGTGATCGCGACGACGAACCTCAACGGCGACTACCTGTCGGACGCACTGGCCGCGCAGGTCGGCGGCATTGGCATCGCGCCGGGCGGCAACATCAACTACGTCAGCGGCCACGGCATCTTCGAGGCGACCCACGGCACCGCGCCAAAGTACGCGGGCCAAGACAAGGTGAACCCGAGTTCGGTCTTGCTGTCGGGCGTGATGATGTTCGAGCACCTCGGCTGGACGAAGGCCGCGACCGACATCGTGCGCGCCCTCGAAGCAACCATCGCCGAGAAGATCGTCACCTACGACTTCGCGCGCATGATGGACGGCGCGACCGAGGTCAAGACGAGCGGCTTCGCCGAAGCAATCGTCGCCCGCCTGTAGCCCGCCCCCGACGTACCTGCGGGGATCAGTGCGCGTATGACGCGTTCATCCACGCAGGTTGGCGACGAGAGCGCCGAGTGGGGTTCGGAAGTCTGGGAGTAACTCCCAGTCGGCTGCTTCGAGGCGAGCGTTGGCCAGCACGGAGTTCGCGGGGCGGGGTGCGCGGCGGGGCGGCTGGAGTTCGGCCGTCGAAATCGGCTGGACCCGACTCGGGTCGGCACCCGCGGCGCGCAGCACCTCTTGTGCGAACTCGAACCAGCTCACCGCGCCTTGGTTGGTGACGTGCCAGATGCCGGCCGGGCGCTCGTCGACGAAGCGGGCGAGCATGACCGCGAGATCCGCCGCGAAGGTGGGGTGGCCGCGCTGGTCGGTGACGAAGCGGAGCGTGTCATGCTCCGTCGCCAGGCGCAGCACGGTTTTGACCATGTTCGGGCCGTAGCGGCCGCACACCCAGGACGTGCGGACGATCGCGCAATCGTCGTCGATCGCCGCTTCGCCGGCGAGCTTCGATTGGCCATACACCGACTGCGGGTTCGGCGCGTCGTCCTCGAGGTACGGCTCGGGCTTGGTGCCGTCGAACACATAGTCGGTCGACACGTATACGACGTACGCGCCCGCGGCCCGCGCCGCGTCCATGACGTGCTCGGTGCCACGGCCGTTCACTGCGAACGCCTTGTCGGGTTCCGACTCGCACGCGTCGACGGCGCTGAACGCCGCGCAGTGGACGACGACGTCGGGTTGTATCGAGGAGAAGGCGTCGCGCACGTCGGCACCGTCGGTGACGTCGAGCGCAGTGTGGTCGCACCCGAAGACATCGTGCGGACCGAGCGCGCCCACCAGCTCGCGACCGACCTGACCGGCCGCCCCTGTCACGAGCACCCTCACCGGCTCGCCCAGGCCGTGTCCTCCTGTACGGGCGCTCGCGCGCGCAAGGGTTCCCACCAAGCCCGGTTGCCGGCGTACCACTGCACCGTCTCGGCGAGGCCGGTCTCGAAGTCGACATCGGGTCGCCACCCGAGCTCGGTGCGGATCTTGGTCCAGTCGAGTACGTAACGCCGGTCGTGGCCGGGTCGGTCGGGAACGATGGTCTTGAGCGACGCAGGCTTCCCGAGTGCGCCGAGCACCCCGTCGGCGATCTCCTCGATGCTGCGTTCTACGCCCGTGCCGACGTGGTACGTCTCGCCGACGCGGCCATCGTCGAGGACGCGCTCGATCGCGCGGCAGTGGTCGAGCACGTGGATCCACTCGCGCCGATTCTGCGTGGTCGCGTAGAGGGGGAGCGGTTCGTCGTTGAGCGCCTTCGTCGCGAACAGCGGGATGACCTTCTCGGGGAACTGATACCGCCCGTAGTTGTTGGCGCAGTTCGTGATCGTGATCGGCAGCCCGAACGTCTCGTGGTACGCGCGGACCGCGTGGTCGCCGCCTGCCTTCGACGCGTTGTACGGCGTGCGCGGCTGATACGGCGACGACTCGGTGAACAACTCCTTTGTGTCGAGATCGAGGTCGCCGTACACCTCGCATGTGGAGATGTGATGGAAGCGGGCGACGCCGACGCGCCGAGCCGCTTCGCACAACGTCTGCGTCCCGACGACGTTCGTGCGGAAGAACGCGCCAGGGTTCTCGATCGCGTACGAGTTGTGCGACTCGGCCGCGAAGTTCACGACGACGTCGATGCCGTGCTCTCGCAGTAACGACTCCATGAGCGGAAGATCGGCGATGTCGCCGGCGACGAACGTGTACCGGCCTTCGAGATCGGCGAGGTTCTCGCGATTGCCTGCGTAGGTGAGCGCATCGAGGGCGACGAGACCATCGGCCGGCCGCGTTTCGGCCCAATGCCGAACGAAGTTGGAGCCGATGAAGCCGGCGCCACCGGTGACGAGCAGGTTCACGAGTTCCTCACGTCCGCATCGGCCAAACCGGCTGGAGCCGGCCTTCGAGAGCGACGCGCGCGGGATTGGCGCGGTCGCGGTCGCTCAGCACGGGCTCGGCGACGCCCCAGTCGGCGCCGATGTCGGGATCATTCCACGCTACGCCGAGCTCGTCGGCCGCGTTGTAGTAACCGTCGACGAGGTAGGTGATCGTCATCTCGGTGAGTGACGCGAAGCCGTGCGCAACGCCCGGCGGAATGAAGACGCCGCGGTGATCGTGTGCCCCGTCGGCGCCCGCGCCGAGATCGAAAGCCAGCGTCTTGCCCTCGGTCGGCCCACCGGCGCGAAGGTCGTGCAGGACAACGCGGGCTCGGCCGAACGGCACGTACCAGTAGTCGGCTTGATGCAGGTGATAGTGCAGGCCGACGACCGCGCCAGCCTGGCGGTCGGCGCGGTTCATCTGGATCATCTCGCGTGCACTCGGAATCCACTCGCGCCGGAAGTTCTCGACGAACAACCCGCGGGCGTCACCGTGCACAACGGGTTCGACCACGTACACCCCGGCGATGACATCGCTTTCTTCGATCCGGGCCACGGCGCTACTCGAAATCGACTCGGGAATGATCGCCGAGCATCAGCCGAGTCGCTTGCGGCCGTACGCTCGAGCGCGTGACCTCGACCTCTCGGCCGAGGAGGGAGTCGTGGATGCGGTGCACACCCTCGATGCGGCTCTGCGCGAGGACGACCGAGTGCTCGATCTCGGCATCGATCAACTCGCAGTCGACATCGATCGAGGTGTACGGCCCGACGTACGTGTCCACGAGTCGCGTGCGCGCCCCGATGATGGCGGGTCCGCGCACGACGGAGTTGACAAGCTGTGCGCTCGGTTCCAGCACCACCCTGCCTTCGACGCGCGACTGCTCGTCGCAGCTGCCTTCGACCCGCCGTTCGAGGGTGTCGAGCACGAGCCGGTTGCAATGGAGGAGCGGGTCCTTCTTGCCGGTGTCGAGCCACCAGCCTTCGAGGATGTGGTGCTGCACGCGGTGGCCGTTGTCGATCAGCCACTGGATCGCGTCGGTGATCTCGTATTCGCCGCGCCCCGACGGCGCAACCGCGCGGACGGCGTCGTGCACCGTCGCGTCGAACAGATATACGCCGACGAGCGCGAGGTCGGACGGCGGTTCTGCCGGCTTCTCGACCAAGCGAACGACCTCTCCACGCGCGTCGAGCGCGGCGACGCCGAACTGACGAGGATCGTCGACGTGTGCGAGCAAGATCTGCGCGGCGGGGCGCGGCAGATGCTCCTCGCCGAGCGCGGGTTGCTCGTGGTGCGCCGCTTCGAACCGGTCGACGAACGTGAGCAGACCCTGCTGCAGCATGTTGTCGCCGAGGTACATGACGAAGTCGGCGTCGCCGAGGAACTCGCGGCTCACGCGCACACAGTGCGCCAACCCGAGCGGCTCCGACTGGGTGATGTAGGTAACCTTCACGCCGAAATGCGATCCGTCACCGACGGTGTCGACGATCTCGGCCGCAGCGGCGTCGACGCCGACGACGATGCCGATGTCCTTGATGCCCGCCGCCGCCATGTGCTCGATGCCGTAGAAGATGATCGGCTTGTTGGCGATCGGTACGAGCTGCTTGGCGCTCGTGTGCGTGATCGGCCGTAGGCGCGTCCCGGCGCCACCTGCGAGGATGAGTCCCTTCATCGACCGTGTGTTTACCATCTTCTCCCCGACGCGATCATCCCGTGAGCATTTCGTGAGGACCCATGACGACAGCCTACGAGCACGCCGACGGGTGTGACTTGTGCGAAGCCGCGCGGATTACACCGTGGTTTCATGAGGACGACATCTGTTGGATCGCCGAATGTGAGATATGTGCGGTTCCCATGGTCGTGTGGCGCGGACACGGTGTCGAACCGCCGCCCGGCGAGCTCGCCCACATGCACGAACAGCTGGCCGGGGTCGTGGGCGAGTACTTCGAGTTCGAGCACTACGTCGACGACAACATGCGGAACATCCCGGACCACTACCACGCGCACGCGCGCCCAGTCGGTGGCTTCTTCGGCCACGGCCTGAGGCGCCGCACATCCGGCGAATCGTGACCGAGCACATCCTCACGATCGATCTCGGCACATCCGGCCCGAAGGTCGC
>JBEVDP010000044.1:0-4051 GCA_040513235.1 Acidimicrobiia bacterium
CTTTTGGGGCGGGTAGGAGCGCAGAAGTTTCCTGCGGTCGAGCGCATCGAAGTCCGTTTTGCATCTACGAGGTCGGCTGGCATCGCCAACTCTGGTAGTTAGGACTCGTAGGTGTGCTCCACGTCGTCCACAAAACGCGTTCGATGTTGAACTCGTAGAGCACGTGTCGCTCGTCGATGTCGGTGTACGGCATGGAAGCGCCCACGGTGGAGCGGGTCTGGTCATCGTCGGCTCGCATCGCGGTGCCCGCGGCGAAGAACGACTCATCGTTGTCACCGAGGCGGCTGTGGACTGCGTACATCCCAGTTCGATCGAGGTCGCGCTGCTTCGGCGAATGAATTACAAACGCCCACAGACGTTGGTTGACGATCGCCGGAATGAAGGGATGCATCCGTGGATGACCGTCACGCGCGACCGTTCCAAGGAACGCAACGCCGGGCGCTCCGGTGTCGTCCTGGAGAAGCCGTCGCCCCGCTTGCGCGAGATCGCGTGCTGCGTTCTCGAACTCATACCACGGCACGCCGCGCGGCGGACCCGTCACGAATGCAGATTGCCGAGTGAGGCTGCTGAGCGCCACACGGCAGAGCTGGTTGTACGAGTGAGGTTGCGACGATGCGATGTGCGTCACGACCGCGTGATCGCAGCGACGCCGTCGAGTCGGGCCAGCTTGTGGGGGTTGCTGATGCCGTAGATGCGGGTGATCCGACCATTCTCGACGGCGAGGCTGACCGCGGCGGCGATCTGACCGCCGATGTCGATCCGGGCCGCGGGTGACCCGTTGAGCCAGACGGCCTTTGCCTCGAAGTCCACAGAGCGGAGACCGGCGATCAGCAGGCGGGCCACGCGTTCCGCACCCTGCATGGGACGACGAGCAGCGGGGGCCAAGCCGCCTCCGTCGCCGACGGCGACGACGTCGGGGGCGAGGACGTCGAGGAGCCCTTGCAGATCGCCGTGTCGGATGGCGGCGAGGAACCGGTCCACGGCTTCCTGCTGCTCGGTCGTGCTGACCGGCATCCGCGGGCGCCGAGCCGCGATGTGGTCGCGAGCCCGGTGGGCGATCTGGCGGACGGCGGCGGGTGACTTGCCGACCGCCTCCGCGATCTCGTCGTAGGGGGTGTCGAACACCTCGCGCAGGACGAAGACGGCGCGCTCGACGGGACCGAGGGTCTCGAGCACGGTGAGCATCGCGATCGAGACGCTCTCGGCGAGCTCGACGTCGGCGGCGACGTCGGGGCTCGTCAGCAGCGGCTCCGGCAGCCACTCGCCGACGTACTCCTCGCGCCGGCGCGCCAACGTGCGCAGCCGGTTCAGCGCCTGACGAGTGACGATGCGGACCAGGTAGGCCCGCGGGTCGAGCACCACCGCCTGATCGACGGCTGCCCACCGCAGCCACGTCTCCTGGACGACGTCCTCGGCGTCGGCGGCGGAGCCGAGCATCTCATAGGCAACGGTGAAGAGCAGGCTGCGGTGGCGCTCAAACGCGTCCTCGTTCATCCCGACGTCGCGTATCCCGCCGACGGTTGCGACAGCGGCACCGCGCACACCTTCGAGAACCCCTGGGACTTGATGCCCAACGCCGTGTTGCTCCTCGCCGCCGCGTTCGCGAACCCGACCCATGCCGTGAGCTCGACCAGTGCCGCCGCACCCAGTTGCGCGAGCAGCCGGGCAGAGAGCTCGTCGGTTACCCGCGGGGGCGTCTCGGTCATCGCCTCGGCGTACTCCATCACATCACGCTCGAGCGGGCTGAACACCGATGACTCACGCCACCGAGGCACCTCGCTGGCCTTGGCTTCGTCGAGTCCCTGGTTGTGGGCCTGCCAATAGCCGAGGTCGAGACAGAACGAACAACCGACGAGCGCAACGGCGGCCATGTGGGCGAAGGACTTCAGGTCAGGATCCAGCCGGTCCCACTTCTCGGCCTTGCGGCCGAAGCCCATCATGTCGCTGAGGACCGGTCGGTTGTGCCACATCACCCCGAGCGACTCCGGGACCTCACCCAGCAGCCTTCGGCTGAATCGCTTCAGCGCGTAGCCGTACAGGCCGGTGATCTCCGCTTGGGGTATCCGAGCCGTGCCGGACATGGCACCTCCTCCTGTCGATGTGATCGACCATGAAGACACCACCCGCGCTCCGTTTGTGACACCCCTAATGCGAGCGCAGAACTACAGCCGCCGAGCCGGCGCTGTGGGCGTTCGACGCGATCATCGCCACCTTCCGGGCACGCGCCCGGCGTGAACGCAGTCAAAGGTGGGGCGCGTGCCCGCCCTCGGCCGCATGAGTGTGCGTGCGCGGCCGCCGCTCGGGCACTCTGCTTCGGAGGATGCGGCAAGGCGTCGGCGCTGTCGCCGTCGTCCTCTCGTCGCGCCCCCGCCAGGCTCGTAGCGTGCGACACATGCTCCACACACGCTTCACGGACCTCGTCGGTTGCGACGCACCCATTCAGCTCGCTCCGATGGGGGCGATCTCGTCATCGGACCTGCTTCGTGCGGTCGTCGATGCGGGAGGCATGGGCATGTGCTCCCTCCCCATGGCTCCGGCGGATGCCGTCGCGCAGCTGCTCGACGCGCTGCTCGAGGTGACACCGATCGGATTCAACGTCCTCGTCCCGTTCCTGGACTTGGATGTGATCGACGCCGCCGCATCGCGTTGCCGGCTGGTCGACTTCTACCACGGGCCGGTTGATGCGGCAGTCGTCGCACGCGTCCACGACGGCGGTGCCTTCGCAGGCTGGCAGACCGGTGACGTCGACGAAGCGCGGGCCGCTGCCGACGCCGGCTGTGATGTGCTCGTCGTGCGCGGCACCGAAGGGGGCGGGCGCATGTACGGAGGCCGCGGTCTGTGGCCGCTGCTCGCCGAAGTGTTGGACGCGGTCGACGTCCCCGTCCTCGCGGCGGGCGGGATCGCGTCCGGACGTCTGCTCGCGGCCGCGCTCGCCGCGGGTGCCGATGGCGTACGGCTCGGCACGCGTTTCGTCGCGACGCTCGAGTCGGGAGCCCACGACGCCTACAAGCAGGCACTCGTCACGGCACCGGGCGACGGCACGGTGTTGACCGAGGCGTACGCGACGATGTGGCCCGACACCGTTCGAACCGCACGGGTGCTCCGACGCGCGCTCGCAGCCGCGGAAGCAACCGAGCAGGATCCCGTGGGGCAGATGATGATGGGGCCGATGCAGGTCGACGTGCCGCGCTTCGGTGTCGCGCCGCCCCCTGCGTCCGCGACCGGCGACGTTGACGCGATGGCGATGTATGCAGGGGAGTCGGCGGGTGCAGTGACCTCGATCGAGCCCGCACGTGAGGTCCTGCGACGGATCGTTCATGAGGCAGAAGACCGTCTGCGCGCATCTCGCGCTGCGCTGCGCAACGAGTAGGGACGGACGGTGTGACGCCCGTTCACGCCATCATGCGCGCGATGACATCGGCCATCCCCTGTATCCATCCCCGATAAGGAGCGGGGCTTGCTCGCGATGCAGCTATGTCGGCCAGGTCGGTCGCGTCGTTCACGTCGTTCTTGACGCGCCGATAACCCCAGTTCAACGCGCGCGGGCTCGCGATGCACGACCGACGCTACGAAGTACGCCGATCTTCGGCCAAGCTCGAGATCTCCTCGGCCACAGACGCAACACTCTGCTCACCCGAGACGACATGATCGAACACGTCGTTGTGGCGAAGTTCGCGCATCACCGATTGCTCGTGCTCGAACCACTGCGCATTCGTCCATCCCTCCTCCGAAAGCCGCACGGCATGACGCCGCCGAAGCTCACCTGCAGAAACATCGAGCAGCACCGTGGAGAAGCCGTCCCGACGCAGCTTCTGCGTCTGCTCGACGTTCAGTGAGCCAAACAGCACGACATCAGACATGGCGCGCACCTCGGCGAGAACCTTGGGGAGCACGACGTTGTTCTTGGTTGGGATATCGGGCCAGACGCCGCCATTGAGACGCCCGATCGCGTCGTCCATGTCCACGACGTTCAGGTCCGAGCACTCTCGGAGATGGCGAGCAACGGTCGTCTTGCCCGCGCACGCGATCCCGATCACGAACAGTCTCACTT
>JBEVDP010000045.1:0-6371 GCA_040513235.1 Acidimicrobiia bacterium
AGGAGATCTTCGAATTCACGTACATCACGATGATGTACACGATGCACGCGGTCATCTCGGTGGCGCTGCGACTCGAGTATGACAACCGGGCCGATCCGATCGTCGAGATCGCCGCGCCCGCCGACTACGCGCCCGAGAACCTCGGCCGCCAGATCGCATACGACGGCGACGAGAGCTGAAGTCGTGAACACCACCGCCGACGCGGTCGGCGCCGCGCCCGCGTACGCCGCTGTCCGCGCCGCGATCGTCGAGAACCGGTACCCGCCGGGGCAGCGCCTCGTCGAGCAGCGCATCGCCGAGGAGCTCGGGCTCTCGCGCACACCCGTGCGCGAAGCGCTGCGCATGCTCGAGGCCGAGGGACTCGTCGTGAGCGAGCGCAACCGCGGTGCGATGGTACGTCCGCTCGCGGCGACAGAAGTCGTCGACCTCTACGGGCTGCGCATCCGGCTCGAGTCCTATGCCGTCGAGGTCGCGACCGAGCGCGCAACCGAGGCCGAGTTGGGCGAACTCGTTGCCGCCGCCGACATGTTCAGCGACGTGCGCCGGTCGGTCGACGTCGATTCTTTGGAAGGAGTGCGCGCGCTGCACGACGCGAACCGGCGCGTTCACGACGGCATCCTGAGCGCCGCGCGTCACCACCGCCTCGCGGTGCTCCTGACGCGTACCGTCGACACGCCGCTCGTGTTCCAAGCGTTCCGCACGTTCAGCGCGACGGAGATCGAACGCTCCGACACCTTCCACCACCTGATCGTCGAAGCGATGTGCCGCCGCGACGCGAGCCGAGCCGGCGCGTTGATGGCCGAGCACATCGCGCAGGGACGCGACGCCGTCCTCGACGCGATCGCGACGGAAGGAAAGCCATGAGCGCCGTCGACACTCGGCACCGTCGCCTGTGTCACACGCTGTTCGACGCGATCGAGCAAGGCGACATCGCGGCAGTCGATGCGTGCTACGCGCCCGAGATGACGATGTGGTTCAACGTCACCGGCCAGACGTCGACGCGCGAGGAGAACCTGGCCGCGCTCACAACAGGGAAGGGGCTGCACCGGCGCCGCACGTACAACGACCGTCAGATCCGCACGTTCGACGACGGGTTCATCGCGCAGTACACGTGCCACGTCGTGGCGCACAACGGGGCTCAGGTGGCGTTGTCAGCCTGCCTGGTGGCTGAAGTCCACGACGACAAGATCGTCAAGCTGTTCGAGTACCTCGACTCGGGCAAGTTCGGGGCGCGGCGGTGAACGAGTACGAGATCCGTGAGCTGTGCGAGGTCTTCTTCGACGCGTATCAGGACGGCCGGGTCGACGTGCTCGACCGCGTCCTCGCCGACGACTGCATCATCTGGCACAACGTCTTCGGTCGCGAGACCACACGTGATGAGAACCTCGCCCGCTACCCCGACAGCTACGTCGGCCAGCGCCGCCGCACGTACAACGACCGGATCGTCAACACCTTCCACGACGGCTTTGTGATCCAGTACACGCTCAACGGCGTGATGCACACCGGTCACAAGGGCGCGCTGTGGATCTGCATCGTCGCCCAGTGCCGCGACGGGAAGATCACGCGCATCGACGAATACATGGACTCCTCGAAGTTCGCAGCCTGGATGGGAGGCCCGCGGTGAGGAAGGATTGGCAGACCATCGAGCTCTGCGACCGTTTCTTCGACGCGATCGAGCAGAAGGACTACGACACGCTCGAGGCGTGTTACGCGCCCGAGGCAGTTGTCTGGCACAGCCACGACTGCCTGTACCAGCCTCGCGCCGACAACCTCGCGATGTTGAAGCGCGGCATGGAGACGCTGCCCAAGACCCGGTTCAAGGACCGGCGGGTGCGCGCGTTCGAGGGCGGCTTCGTACAGCAGCACACGATCCATGTGACACGCGCCGACGGCTTCGTCGGGCACATGGAGGTCTGTTTCGTCGCCTATGTGCGCGACGGGATGATCAGCCGCGCGTACGAGTACTTCGACACAGGTCAGATCGAGAAGTTCATCGGTCCACGGAACTGAGGCGGCATGGCAAGCACCGACACCCATATCGACATCGGCATCGTTGTACGCGACATCGACGCGTGCCTTCCCTTCTACCGCGACGTGCTGGGCCTGCCGGCGATCGCCGACTTCAAACTGCCGGGCGGATCGCACCTGTGGCAGTTCGCCTGCGGGTCCTGCGTCGTCAAGCTCGTCACGCACGAGCCCGCGCCCGCGCCCGCGAACCCGCCCGGCGGCTCGCGCGGCGGCACTGGTCTGCGCTACTGGACGATGGGCGTCGGCGACATCGAAGCCGCGGTCGCGAAGTGTGAAGCCGCGGGCGCGTCGATCCCGCTGGGTGTCACGCAGCTCGCGCCGGGCATTCGCATTGCGATGATCGAGGATCCGGAAGGCAACGTGGTCGAGTTCCTCGAGTCGAGTCCGCGCTGACGATGACGACGGACCTCCCGGCCGAAGGTCTCGTTGACCGGGTGCGCGCCGTGGTCCCGCTCATCGCGGCGACGTCGTTCGAGGCGGAGGCGCAACGGCGCCCGCTCGACGAAGTGATCGATGCGCTGAAGGCAACCGGTGTGTTCCGTTCGTTCGTGCCCGCGCGCTACGGCGGCTACGAGATCGACATGTCGACCTACGTCGACATCGGTCTTGCGGTGGCGCACGCCGATCCATCAATGGGTTGGGTCACCACGTTCTATATGGAGCACAACTGGTTGCTGACCATCTTCGCCGAGGAACTACAAGACGAGATCTTCGGCGCCCAGCCGTTCGTGCTCGCGCCGGGCACCGTCAACCCGAGCGGCCGGGCGGTGCTCGCGGACGACGGCACGTATTCGCTGTCGGGCCACTGGCAGTTCGCCACCGGCATCTGCCACGCCGATTGGGTGCTGCTGAGCGGCAAGGTCGACGGCGACGAGAGCGGCACCGCGCGGCAGTTCATCGTGGAGGTCGACGACGTGGTCGTGAAGGACACGTGGCACGTCGACGGCATGGTCGCGACGGGCAGCCGAGACGTCGTGGCCACCAACGTGATGGTTCCCGCCCATCGCGTGTCGCTCGCACCGCCGCCGCACCTGTTGGCTCGGGCGGGTGACCCGTACCTCATACGCATTCCGATCGCGCCGTTCCTGTCGCTCACCGCCGCGATCCCGGCCGTCGGCGCGGCGATGCGGGCGCTCGAACTCTTCGAGGAGCTCGTCTTCGATCGCATTCAGTTCGGCACGAGACGAACCCAGAGCAATCGCGTCCCGACCCAGGTGCGGCTCGCGAACCTTCGCGTGCAAGTGGATTTCGCCGAGACGCTGTTGCGCGACATCGCGTCCCGCATTCAGGCGCACGCCGACGGCACGATCGATCTCGACCTCCCCGCGCAGCTGCAGCTGCGCCTCGCGATCGCGCATGTTGTGCGGATGTGCCGCGACGCGATCCGCGAGATCCTTGCGTCGAGCGGCTCCTCGGTGCACTACCTCGACCACGAGCTCCAGCGGCTCCATCGCGACATACACATGATGAGCGCCCACACCGTGTTCGACGTCGACCTGGTTGCCGAAGGTGTTGGCCGCGCGATCGTCGCGGCGCACGAAGCTGCGGCCGAGGAGGACTGATGGACGCGCTCGAACTCGCGCGGCTATACGTCGCGGCGCTGTCGGCGCCGGGTGAGGCAACGCTTGCCGACCTCGCGCCCGCGTTGGCCGACGACGTGCACGGCGCCGGCGTCTTTGGCTGGGGCGACGGGCGCGAACAGGTTCTGGAGACGACTGCGAAACCACCGTTCCCGATCATGGGAATGGCGACCTGGAGCGATCCGCACGTCGACGGTGATTGCGTCACGATCAAGGCCGAGTTCCCTCCCGGCCTTCCCGTCCTCGGCGCGACCGTGACGTTGCGGATCGCGGACGGACTCATTACCGAGCTCGCGCAAGAACTCGAGACCGCGCCACCGGCGGAACCGAGCGCGATCGTGCTCGACGACTCTGTCGCGGCGCTCATCAACGGCGCGCTCGACAACCGGACACCGGTGATCGTCGCGTACGTCGACGCCGAAGGCGTGCCCCACGTGTCGCCCCGCGGCACCGTGCAGGTCTGGTCTCCGGATCAGCTCGCCTTGTGGATACGGGACCCGAACGGCGGACTGCTGCGCGCGATCGCGAACAATCCCCACCTGTCGTGCTTCTACCGCGACGCCAAATCACGCGTTGCCTACGAACTCACGGGACGAGCCCGAAGGCTCGACGATCCCGACGATCGTCTCCGCGTGTTCCGGCAATCGCCCCGCGTCGAGCAGAACCTCGATCCGATGCTGCGCGGCGTCGCGGTCGTCGTCGACCTCGACGTCGTGGCCGGAGGCGGTCCGGCAGGGCGGGTGAACATGCGGCGCGAGCTGTCGACGTAACGGACTGACAGTGGTCCGTGCACGGTGGTGCGGCTCGAACAGCCGCGTTAGCGTCTCGGTACGTGACCGGCGATCCGCTCGATCGGCGCGGCCTCGTTTGGGGGCTCGTTGCGGTCGCCGTCGTCATCGCGCTGACATTCATCGGCAGCGACGGGCTCGCGTGGTTCGACGCCGCGCTCGTGGGTTACCTCTTCGGTGTCATCTTCGCGGCGTTCGGTATTGCGTACCGCTACGCAGTCTGGCTGCGGCGGCCGCCCACGGCCATGCTGAACCGGCGCGGGTGGGAGGCGTTCCGGCGGGGCAAGGCGCGGAACGCCGCCGCGCTGCCCGGACTGGTCGGGTCACAGCTTCTCGCGCAGGGTTTCATCCGCCGCCGCTCGCGCGCGCGGTGGCTCGCGCATCAGTTCGTGTTCTGGGGCTGCATTCTCGCCGGGCTGGTCACGATCCCCTTGACGCTCGGCTTGTTGCACTTCGAGAGCGTCGGACAGGACGCCGACCGATACCAGGTGTACTTGTCGCGCATCGGGACGATCGACTTCGACGCCGAGAGCATCGTCGGCTGGTTCGTCTTCCACGCGCTCGACATCGCCGCCGTTCTCGTGCTCGCAGGAGTGTTCATCTTCCTACGCCGACGCCTACGCGACCCGGGCGCGCTCGCAACCGAACGCAGCAGCGACTTCCTCGCTCTCGCCGGCCTGTTTGCCGTCTCGGTGACCGGCGTGTTGCTCACGGTCTCCAGCCTGTGGCTCGACGGGCACTTCTATTCGGCGCTCAACACCCTGCACGCCATGACCGTGATCCTCGGCTTGATGTACATCCCCTTCGGCAAGCTGTTCCACATCTTCCAACGCCCGGGCAACCTCGGCGTCGCCTACTACAAGCGCGCCAACGAGGACGGGCCATCCGCAGTATGCAGTCGGTGTGGTGACGCGTTCACGAGTGCGCAACAGATCGAAGACCTGAAGTCCGTGCTGCCGCAGGTCGGATTCGACTACTCGACCGCCGAAGACGGCAACTACCAGGACACCTGCCCGCGTTGCCGGCGTATCCAGGTCGCGCTCGCTCAATCGGCGCGCGTGGGAGGGTTCGGCTGATGGCCCGACCCCCGCTCACCGACGAGGAACTGATCGCGCGGTACGGCCCGCACCTCAACGAGGAACCGCCCGGCGGGTGGGACGCGGGAATCGAAGTCGACCGTGTGGTGAACACGCACTGCTGTTTCTGTGGCCAGCAATGCGGCATCAAACTCAAGGTGCGTGACAACGCGGTCGTCGGCTTCGAGCCCTGGTACGAGTTCCCGTTCAACGAGGGCAAGCTGTGCCCGAAGGGCGTGAAGCGGTATCTCCAGGGCAGCCACCCGGATCGCTTGCTCCACCCGTTGCAGCGCGACCCCGGCGCGCCGGGCGGGTTCCGTCGTGTGTCTTGGAACGACGCGCTCGAACACGTCGTCAGCGAGATCCGGCGGATTCAGGCCGAGCACGGAAACGACGCGTTCGCCATGCTGTCGGGCGTCTCGCTCACGAACGAGAAGAGCTACCTGATCGGCAAGTTCGCCCGCCTCGCGCTGCACACGGCCAACCTCGACTACAACGGGCGGTTCTGCATGGTGTGGGCCGGCGCCGGCAACAAGAAGGCGCTCGGCGTCGACCGCGCGCCGAACCCGTGGAGCGACATCCCGCTCGCGGACGTGGTGTGGGTCGCGGGATCGAACGTGGCCGAGACGTTCCCGATCACAACCAGCTACATCTGGCGGGCCCGCGACCGCGGGGCCAAGCTCATCGTCCAAGACCCCCGCGTCGTCCCGCTCGCCCGAACCGCGGACCTGTTCCTCCCGGTCCGCCCGGGCAGCGATTCGGCCCTCTTCGGCGCGGTGCTCCACGAGCTGATCCGCAACGACTGGCTCGACCACGACTTCATCGACGCCCACACCGTCGGGTTCGACGAGGCCGCGGCCGCGGTTGCCGACATGACGCCGGAGTGGGGCGCCGGCGTC
>JBEVDP010000046.1:0-5630 GCA_040513235.1 Acidimicrobiia bacterium
GCGCGAACGCCGGGGACTCCGCCAGCACCCGGGCGGTCGGTCCCGCCGACACGATCTCGCCCTGCGCCATGACGACGCACTCGTCGGCGACGTGCGCGACGAACTCGACGTCGTGGCTCGCGACCAGCACCGCGCGACCCTCGCTCGTGATGTCCCGGAGGATCGCGGCGAGCTCGGCCTTCGCGGTGTAGTCGAGCCCGCGGGTCGGCTCGTCCAGCGCCACGACCCGGGGCCGGGCGGTCAGCACGATCGCCAGGACGACCGCGAGCCGCTGGCCCTCCGACAGGTCGCGCGGGTGCGCGTCACCGTCGATGCCCGGCACGATCCGCTCCAGCAGCGCCGCGGTCGTGCCCCGTTCGCGACCCGACTCGTCGTCGGCCTGCTCGCATTCGGCCACGACCGCCGGCAAGTAGAGGAGATCGCTTGGCGTCTGCGGCACCAGCCCGACGTGGCGACGAGCGGCCGCGGGATCGAGCGCGGCGGGGTCGGTGTCGCCGACGCGCACGATGCCCCGGGTCCGGCGGCCACCGCCCTGCACGGCCCACAACAACGACGACTTCCCCGAACCGTTCCGACCCATGAGCGCGGTGATCGTGCCCGCGTGGAAGTCGACGTCGACATCGCGCACCGCGACGACGTTGCCGTAGCGCACCACGATGCCGCGCGCGATGAGGACCGACGCTCCCACGATCGCTTCCGGGCGGTCGGGTTGCGCGCTCCCGAGTGCCGCCCGTACTTCGGGGGCGCGCCGGCGCGCGTCGCGCACGGAAAGCGGGAGCGGTGTCCAACGCGCGAGCCGGCCGAGGTGTACGACAGGCGGCGCGACGGGCGCGTCGACCATGGCGTCGCTCGGCGCGCGGTCGGCAACACTCCCATCGCCCGCGAGCACCAGGATCCGGTCCGCGTACTGGACGACCCGTTCGAGCCGGTGCTCGGCGACGAGTACGGTCACGCCCAGGTCGTGGACGAGGCGCGTGATCGCACTCAGCACTTCCTCGGCTGCGGTCGGGTCGAGCGCGGAGGTCGGCTCGTCGAGCACGAGCACGCGTGGATGCGCGGTGAGCACCGAGCCGATCGCGACGCGCTGCTGCTGTCCGCCCGAAAGCTCCCGTAGTGGACGGTTGCGCAGCTCGGCGATGCCGAGCAGGTCGAGCGTCTCCTCCACACGCTTGCGCATCACCGCGGGCGCGAGCCCGAGCTGCTCCATGCCGTACGCGAGCTCGGCTTCGACCACGTCGGTTGCGAAACCCGCGAGCGGGTCCTGGCCGACAACGCCGACGACGTCGGCCAGCTCACGCGGGGGGTGATCGCGTGTATCGCGCCCGTCGACGGTGACCCGGCCCGCGAGCGTGCCGCCGGTGAAGTGCGGCACCAACCCGTTGACCGCGCGCAGCAATGTCGTCTTTCCCGTTCCGGTCGTACCGGTGACGAGGCACAGCTCACCCTCGGGGATGGTGAGGTCCACGTCGCGCAACGTCGGTGCGGGTGCGTCGCGGTACGTCACGCTCACGCGCTCGAAGCGGATCATGCCGCGACCTCGACGAGATCGCGCCGCGTGCGCTGGGTGCGTTCGACCGGCGGCGCGATCCAGGCCGGGAGCGCGCCGATGAGGATGCCGAGGCTCGGGAGGATGGCGAGCTGCGGCCATTGGAGTGGATTGAGTGACGGATTCAAATTTGCGGGATCGACGCGGGCCGTCGCGAACATCACGGCCGCGGCGGCGATGCCGCACGCGGCGACGAGCCACTCACTCGCCTTCCAGGGTTCGGGCCGATACACGCTGCGGTGGATGCGCCGCCCGCTCACGAAGAACCCGCACGTGGCCAGTGCGACTCCGACGAGGAGCATCGGCAGGCCCAGTGCGCGCGGTGTGCTGCCGTCGAGCAGGCCGTAGACGCCGACACACACACCGCCGACGCCGCCGAGCATCAGCCCGCCGGTGAGCACACGAGTTCCGCGGGACAACTCCGCCGTCCTCCCATAGCCGCGCGAGTCCATGGCCGCGGCCAGCATGAGCGAACGTTCGAGCGCATCCTCGACGACGGGAACGACGACCCGCCGCAAGAAGTGACGGGCGCGGCCGGTGTCGCCCCGCAACCGGCGCGCCTTGCGAACGCGCTGCCCGCTCTCGATGAGCTGCGGCGCGAAGGTGAGCGCGACGGTGACGGCAACACCCATCTCGTAGAGCGCGCTCGGCATCGACTTCAGGAGTCGCTTCGGGTCGGCGAGCACGCTGGCGGCACCGAAGCAACACAACAGTGTGGCGAGCCGCAGTCCGTCGTAGAACGCGGCCAGGATCCCTTCGAGACTCACCGGCCCGCCGACGCGAATGCCGCGCGCGGCGTCGGGCAGCGGGATCTCGGGCAGCGTGAACAAGACCGTCGCGCCGTACTGCCCGTCGAACAACATGCGGAACACGATGCGGATCGCGATGATGACGATCGACGCGATGAGATAGACGCGGAAGCCCCGCGCCCACGGTGCGTCGCCGCGGCGGGCCGCAACGACGTACGCGAGCACGGCCAGGATCAGTCCGAGCAGCAACGGGTTCGTCGTGCGGCTCGCGGCCGTCGCCATCCCCAACGCCCAGAGCCACCACGCGCCCGGATGCAACGGCCGCGGCAACCGGAGCGCGTCACGGGCCATCGCTACGACGCCCCTCGCCGTCGCCGCCGGGTCACGAACCACGCGCCCGCGCCGACAACGAGCACGACGAGCACACCGACGATCGTCGGCACGGGCGACGAGGCGTCGGGCTCGTCGTCGAAGTCGATGGCCTCGCCCGTCGCCGCGATCGGTTGCCCGGGCGAGACCTCGCGTGTGCCGTCCTCGTCGGCCTCGTCGGCCGCGATGGGCTCGGTCGCCGATGGAACCACGGGGTCGGCCGGTGCCGCGGCCCCAGTTGTGCTCGGCGACGCTGCGGGTGCCGTCGTTCGTGGCGCCGACCGGCGCGGCAACGTCGTCGGGGGCGCGATTGCGGCCGGTGGGTTCGTCCCACTCGCGATCGCGGGCGCGCTCGGCGGCGCGACCGGCGCGGCCGCGGGCGGTGCGGTCTCGGCGGGCGGGGGCGCGGGCGCCGGCACTTGCGACGACTCCACCGGCGTCGAGCAGTTGTTGCCCGGGAGCGGTGTCGGCGTCGTTCCCGGCAGCGCGGCGGGTGGTGCGACGCCGGGCGCCGGCACCGCGGACGCGACCTTGTCCTTGGCAAACGACCAACCCTCGACCGAACCCGGCGGTGGGACGCGCGCGCCGGCGCCGAGGTTGCTGTAGCACCACGCCCCGCCGCGCGGCGCGATCCAGTACGACCAGTACGCGTTGGCGGGCGACGTCGTGAAGCAGGAGTCGCTTTCAGGCTTGTCCTCGATCCGACACAGGAAGCCGGGAAACCGCGTCGTCGTGCGGTACTCGAAGCCGGCGCGCGTGAGCGCGTCGAATCCGCTGGCTACCGGTTGTGCTGCGCACCCTACGTAGGTGCCGTGACCGAGCTCCTGAAAGTCGACGACGACCGTGACACCTGTCGTGTCGGTACACGGACCGGTCGGATCGGCCGCCGCGGGCGCGGCCGGCACGAACGCACCGACCGCGACCAGGAGCGCGGCGACTGCGACGCGCACCGGGGTCATCGCACGACGCGCCGCCGCGTTCCCACAACGAGTGCGCCGGCAGCAAACAATCCGGCACCAAGGAATACGACCACCGGCAGGAGGCCCGAACCCGTGAATGGAAGTGCTCCGCTGTCATCATTCGCGGCGGCGACCGCGACCGTCGTCGGCGAGACCGTTGATCCGACCACCGCGAGTGTCGTCGGTGCGACCACAGCCGCCGTTGTCGAGGTCGCCGAGGCGACCGTTGTCGTCGTCGTCGTGGTGATGGTCGTCGTCGTCACCGGATCCGGATTCTGCCCGTTGATCGCGCCGTACGACGGGAGACCGAGCGCGAACACGGCCTGGGCGGTGGTGCGCCGGAACTGGTCGAGCGCGATCTCGTCGATGCCGCCTTGTGCTACCGCGGCGTTGTACGCAGCGCTGTCGTAGGCAATGGCACCGTCAGCCGGTACCACCGCAGCGGCTGCGAACGCCGCCGGGGCCGCGGCGGTACCGCCGAGCTGGAGCGAGCGCACGTACGCCGCCGCGAGGTCGGCCGCCGCGGTCTGTCCCGCCGCGCGCAGCGCGGGCGCGATGATTCCGGTGCTGTTCGTGTTGATCGCCGCGGTCGGCCCGGTCCCGCCCCACGCGCCGGACGCGTCCTGCCGCGCGAGCAGCCAGTCGATCGCGGCGAGCAGCGCGTCGTTGACGGCCGGCGTGCGGTCGACAACGAGCAACGCGTGTACCGCGAGGCCAGTGGCATCCGAGTCGGACGCACAACCCGAACCCGGCGCGACGTAGAAAAGCCGGAAACCGCCATCGGGGCACTGCTGCGCCAGCAAGAACTGGATCGCGGCGGCTGGCACGCCGCCCGGCGTCCGGTCGAGCCCGAGGATCGCGAACGATTGGCCGAACGAGTTGCTGAGGTCCGCGTCGAAGGGGTTGTCGTCGGCGAAGTGCCCGTCGGACAGCATCACGGCGCGGAGCTCCGCTTCGACGTCCCAGCCGCCGACGTCGTTCACGTCCTCACCCTGCACCGCGAAGACGAGCAGCAGCTTCGCCAGCGGGCCGGCGAGGCGCACGCCCGGCATAGCGAAGTCGTCGAATGTCGCGTAGCTCGCGATGTTGTCGACGAGTGCTTGCGTCGCGAGCTGCGCGTTCGGCGAGTCGCCCCGCCCGGCCGCCGCGAGCGCGAGCACCGCGTCCGCGGTGAGCCCCCAATCAGCGGTGCCGAGGAAGCCGGGAATGAACCCGCCAGCCAGTTCGCCGTCCAACCACGCGGCCGCGGCCGCAGCGCCGGCGCCCGGCCCGTTCGGGTTGGTCGGAACCGTGGTCGTCGTCGTTTCGCTGGGCACGAACGCGGGCCCGATCGACGGCGGCAACGCGTCGAACGTGGGCGCGAACCCGAACGACCATCCCTCCACGGCACCCGGCGCGGGCTGCGAGAGATGCGCACCCGTCGGCGCGAACCCCCACGCATCACCGTCCGGATGCCAGTACGCCCAGAAGCCACCCTCCCAACACGTCGGGAACCCGTCGCTCGGGAGCCCGTCAACCGTGCACACTCCCGTTCCCTCGAACCCAGGGACCCACGACGTCGTGAACGCGGCCTGCAACGCGGCCATCCCCGTCGCCTGCGGACCCAATGCACAGCGCGCCACCGGCTCACCGCCGAACGCACCGAAGTCGACCACCACCGTCACACCCTCCGTCGCCTGGCACGGACCCTCGGCGAACGCGGCGGACGCCGGATCGGCGAGCGTCGTGAACGAAACGAACGAAGCAACGAGGAGCGTGGCGAGCGTCGCGCCGAAGACCCGTCGGCGGGAGCGGAAGATGGACATGAGTTGGCCTCTCGGGTACGGGTCTGGCAGCGCGCGCACCCGGGCCGCACCGACGTCGTCCCATTTGGAGAGAGTGTCGGTGCACTCGGGCTCCCGTTCCGCAGACCGCGACGGTTTGTGTGGAGCCTCTGCGCTCTCGCACGGGTATTCCGGCTCGCCGCCGAGGTGCACGTTGCACCGGCGGCCTACGGTTGCGGGTCAG
>JBEVDP010000047.1:0-4689 GCA_040513235.1 Acidimicrobiia bacterium
ACGTGGGGCTCCTCTCGAACGACATCGATCGGCTGTTCGCGTTCTACCAAGAGATGTTCGATGCGACGTCGATGATCGAGGCGCCGACCCCGGAGGGAATGCGTCTCGCAGTGATCCACATCGGCCCACACACCGAACTCAACGTGTTCCAGATCGACGGCAACACCGAGGCCGATCGCCAGGTACCGATGTTCGAACGCGGCCGTCTCGATCATCTGGCGCTCCAGGCCGAGTCGCTCGACGCGTTCGAGACGAGCCGCGACCGCTTGATCGCGGGGGGATGGAGCGACGGCTTCGTTACCGATTTCGGACCGATCCTCAGCCTGTTCTTCCGCGATCCCGACGGCCTCGAATGCGAGTTGTGCATCGCCAATCCCGACGCGGTCGCCGGCGTGCTCAACCCGCCGGGTACGCAGGCTTCGCGCTACGCGACCGACTGACATCGGGGCGATGGGCGCTGCTCTGAGCGAGGCACTGGATCGCTCCGCCGATCCGGTCGTGGCGGCTGAGCATGTCGAGCGCATCCTGGCCGCGCACCCGCAACTTGCCGGCGAGATCGAGTCCGATCCGCTGCTCCGCGAGAGCCTCATCGCGCTCGCAGTCGCATCGCATTTCCTGTTCGCCGCGTTGGAGCGCGATCCCGACACGGTTGCGATGCTGCGATCCGAATCTCTGCTGGGTGGCGTCGACTTCGCCGCAGAAGCACGGGCAGTTGTCACCGACGACGAACCTGCGCGCGCGCTTCGGCGCTGGAAGCGCCGCCACATCGTGCGGATCGCGGGCCGGGACCTGCTCGGCATCGCCACCATGCGCGATGTCGGCGCCGAACTCGCGATGCTCGCGCAGGCCTGCCTCGAGAGCGCGGTCACGCTCGCGGCGCCGACTCTCCCCTTCGCGGTAGTCGGCATGGGCAAGCTTGGGGGCCGCGAACTCAACTATGCGAGCGACGTCGACGTGCTCTTCGTGCACGACGGTGACATGGGCGAAGCGGAGCGCGTCGCGCGTGCGGTGCTGACAACGATGACCAAGCCCACACCCGACGGCATCGTGTTCCGCACCGACGCCGACCTCCGCCCGGGAGGCCGTGCGGGTGCGCTCAGCCGGACCGTCGACGCGTACGAGGCGCATTGGGAACGCTGGGCTCAGACCTGGGAACTCCAGGCACTGATCAAAGCCGAACCAGTGGCCGGCGACGTGGCGTTGGGAGCCGCGTTCGTCGGTCGCGCACATCCGTTCTTGTGGGCCGATGCGCTCGACCCCGATGCTGTGCGCGAAGTGCGTGCGATGAAAGCGAAGACCGAGCAACTGCTGCAGCGCCGAGGACTCTCCGAGCGTGAACTCAAGCGCGGTCCGGGCGGAATCCGCGACATCGAATTCGCGGTGCAGTTGTTGCAGCTCGTCCACGGCCGTCACGATGCGTCGATCCGATCGCGCACGACCCTCGACGCGCTCGAACAACTCGCATCTGGGGGCTACGTCACCACCCGAGACGCACGGACCCTCGATGCCGCCTACATCTGGTTGCGTACCGTCGAGCATCGGCTCCAACTCGTCGACGAACACCAGACGCACACGCTCCCCGCCGGCGACCGCGAGCGGACCCACCTCGCCCGCGTGCTCGGCTTCCGCGACGCCACCGACCGCACCGCGCTCGAAGCGTTCGACGCCGAGCACCAGTCCCAGGTTGCGGTGGTGCGGTCGATTCACGAGCGGCTGTTCTTCGCGCCACTTCTCGACACCCTCGCCGGCTCGGGAAGACTGAAACCGGCCGCAGTCGAGGAGCGGCTCGCCGCGTTCGGTTTCCGCGACGTCGACCAGACGCGCGCCGCGCTCAGGGAGCTCACGGCCGGGCTCACGCGCCGCTCGCGCGTGATGCAACAACTCCTGCCGGTGATCCTGACCTGGCTGTCGGAAGCTCCCGATCCCGACCTCGGACTGCTCCAGCTCCGGCGGCTCACCGAGGGCTACACGCGATCGTCGATGCTCGCCCGCCGCTTCCGCGAAACGCCGATCGCTGCCCAGCGCGCGACGCGCATCCTCGGATCAAGCCGCGTGCTCGGGCTTGCCCTCCACCGCCAACCCGACTTCGTCGACGCCCTCGCCGACGAAGCACAGCTCACCGCGGAGCCGACGGCGGCCCAACTCACGGCCGAGGCGCTCGACACGCTCGACTGGCGCGAAGATGACACCGCCCGCCGCGCGGGACTGCGCCGCTTCAAGCGCCGGGAACTGTTGCGCATCGGCGCCCGCGACCTGCTGGGTTTCGCTGATCTCGCGACCGTCGGCCGCGAGCTCTCGAACCTTGCCGATGCGTCGATCGAAGCCGCACTCCAGTCGCTGGAGCCGACTGTCCCGTTCGCTGTCATCGGCATGGGCCACCTTGGCGGTCGCGAGATGTCGTACGCGTCCGACATCGACGTGCTGTTCGTCTACGAAGGTTCAGGCGCGACCGCGTTCGAGCAGGCGGAGCGGACCGCGACCCACCTCATGCGCGCGATCGGCGAGACCACTGCGGAGGGCCAGACGTTCCGAATCGACGCGCGCCTGCGTCCCGAGGGAAAGCAGGGAGTGCTCGCGCGCTCCATCGAGGGCTACGAGTCGTACTGGGAGCAATGGGGTCAGGTCTGGGAGTTCCAAGCGCTGACGAAGGCGCGGGTCGTCGCCGGTGACGCCGACTTGGGGAAGCGCTTCCTCAGCGCCGCTCACACGTTCGTGTACCGAGATCCGTTCGACGAGCACTGGCCACGTGAGATCAGGCGTATGAAGGCGCGGATCGAACGCGAGCGCATCCCTCCCGGCGAGGATGCGCGCTTTCACCTCAAGCTCGGGCGCGGTTCGCTCTCCGACGTCGAGTTCGCGGTGCAGCTCGAACAGCTGGTCTATGGCGCGCGTCATCCCGAGGTGCGCGACCCGTCGACGCAGACCGCGCTCGCGGCACTCGTCGCTATCGACGCGGTCGACTCCTACGATGCCGAGTGCCTGGTGCAGTCGTACGAGCTGTGCGCGAGGGCCCGCAACTATCGCTATCTCCTTACGGGCACACCTGGCGAATCGCTCCCGATCGACGGCGATGAGGCGACGAAACTGGCCCGCATTCTCGGCCATGTCCACCGTCCCCAGCTGACATTGCGCGAGGAGTATCGGCGTGTGACGCGACGCGCCCGCGACGTGGTCGAGCGCATTTTCTATGGGCGCGTCTGACGCGCATCGATATCGTGCCGGGATCATGAGTCTCGACTATCGCGCCGCGCTGCACCGTGAGGTCGCGCTGTTCGTGCGCGCGTCACGCACGGACCTCACCGCCCAAGTCGTGCACTGCCCGGAATGGACCGTTGCCGATCTCACGTGGCACATGTGCGGTGTATTGCGGTTCTGGCGCGCGATCGGCACCGGCGAGATCACCTCGCCCGCCGACGAAGCGAGGGTCGAATACGAGCGCGTCCCCGACGGCGAGCTGGCTGCGCTCCTCGAACACGAAGCGGCGGAGATCACCAACACCGTCTACGACATCGAGCCCGCCACGCCCGTGTGGAGCTGGTCCGCGCAAAAGGACGTCGGCTTCATCCAGCGCCGCATGGCGCAGGAGTCTGCCGTGCATCGCTGGGACGCCGAGCTCGCGGTCGGCGCGCCGAACCCGATCGATGCCGACCTTGCCGTCGACGGCGTCGACGAGTTCCTCACGTTGTTCCTACCTGCGGAGGAAGAGTCGCTCGCGGGACCGATCGATCGCATCCGGCTCGAGACCACCGATCGCGACGCAGGTTGGACGGTGACCGCCGGCAACGGCCGCTGCGCCGTCGGTGACGGTGAGGCTGACGTCGTCGCGCGCGCCGCCGCCTCCGATTTGCTGCTCCTGCTGTGGACCCGGCGCGAGGCAAGCGCGGTCGCGGTCGAGGGCGACGAGTCAGTGCTCGCCCGATTCCTGGCACGCTCGGACTTGACGTGACCTGGGACGGCGACGAATACCAACGCCAATTCGACGCGCTCGCGGATTCGGGTGTCGACGTGCACGGCGAAGTCGAATTCGTCATGCGCTTGCGGCCGAATTCGGTACTCGATGCCGGTTGTGGAAGCGGCCGTGTGGCGCGTGAACTGGCGCGCCGCGGCATCGACGTCGTCGGTGTCGACATGGACCGTTCGATGCTCGCGGCCGCGCGCACCCGCGATCCCGGTATCGAGTACCACGAAGCGGATCTCGCAGCGTTCGATCTTGGTCGCACCTTCGACGTCGTTGTGATGGCCGGCAACGTTCCGCTGTTCACGCCGAAGGGAACGCACGCCGAGCTCGTCGCAGGGTGCGCCCGTCACGTCGCACAGAACGGCGCGCTCATCGCGGGCTTCTCCTTGGACCGCGGTTACACGACAACCGACTACGACGCACACTGCGTGGCGGCCGGGCTCGCGCTCGACGAGCGGTACGCGACGTGGGACCGTGAACCATTCACCGGTGGCACGTACGCAGTGTCGGTGCACCGCCGCTCAGGTCCGTAGCGCCTCCGCCGACGGCCGGCGTGTCGCGACGTTGCCGGCGACGGTGCCGACGAGCGTCGCGAGCAGCACGAGCGCCGTCGCGGCGAACACGAGCCCCAGCGGGACCACCACGATCCCCTGCCGGACCGTCAGTGCGTCGGCGACGAACTTCCACGCGAGTCGACCGAGCAGGATGCCCACCGGCGCTGCGATCGCGAG
>JBEVDP010000048.1:0-3503 GCA_040513235.1 Acidimicrobiia bacterium
GGAGAGTACGGCGGTGTGCGACTCGTCGACGAGGAGGGGGTGGCCGCGATGGGTACCGTCACCTCGGCCACTGCGATCGACGCGACGATGCTCGTGCCGACCCGGTGGGCGCTCGGGTTCGTGAAGTCGATCGACAACGGGCACCGCGAACCGGGTGATCAGGACGGCGTCGTCCTGGCCGAGACCGCTTTCGGCCACGTCGGCATGGGCGGGTCGATCGGATTCGCCGATCCGGCAGCTCGGTTGTCGTTCGCGTACACGATGAACCGGCAGGGGATGGCGGTCGGTCTCGACGAGCGGGGCCAGTCGCTTGTCGACGCCGTTTACGGCACGCTCGGATACCGGCGCCCCGCGCGCGGCGGAAGCTGGTACCGCTGACGCGTCCGTCTTAGGCTGCGGCGCGCATGGGATCGGCGCTCAGGGACTCTGCCGTCAGCGACCTGCTCGCCCGGGTCGGGCCAGGCTTCTTCCAGCAAGCGTTCGTCGTCGCCAACCTCGATGCCGCGATGGACGCGTTCACTGAAACGGCCGGCTGCGAGAAGTGGACCACGTTTCCCGCGATCGGCACGCCGTACGTGTACCGCGGTCGCGAGATCGAGTCGTCGGTCGCGCTGGCGTTCAGCCGGAGCGGCAAGGTGCAGATCGAGCTGCTCCAGCCGATCGACGGTGAAGGCCTTACCCAAGACTTCCTGGCGGAGTACGGGCCCGGCGCACACCACCTCGGCTACTTGGTGCAAGACCTCGACGAAGGGGTCGCCGCCGCGGAAACCGACGGCATCGAAGCCGTCATGTCAGGCAGTATCGGTACGCTGCGCTGGACCTACCTCGACACATTCAAGGCCCTCGGTGTGTACACCGAGTTGGTGCAAGATCCCGACGGCCTGATCGCGACCCTTACTCCGTGAGGAGACATTCAATGCTGAACGAGGCCATGGTGAACGAGGCAATGGTGGACAACGCATGATGGACGAGGCGCTCGTCGCCGGTCGGATGCCCACCGGGCGTTCGAAGCCGCTCACCGGCATCGAGGCCGCGCTGGCGAACACGCAATTGTTCTCGCAGTGTTCGCGCAAGGAGCTGAAAACCGTCGCCAAGACCGCGCACATCCGCAAGATCAAAGCGGGCGCGCGGCTCATGACGGAGGGCGAGAACGCGGAGACGATGTACGCGATCGTGTCGGGCATCGCGCGCGTCAGTCGCAACGGCCGCAAGGTCGCGACGCTCGGCGCGGGAGACGCGGTGGGGGAATTGGCGCTCATCGGTCGCACCGAGCGCAACGCGAGCGTCGACGCCGAGACGGATCTCGAGGTGGCCGAGATCAACGGCCGTGAGCTGCGCAAGCTGATCGCGTCGGTGCCGTCGTTCGCCCAAAAGTTGCTCGAAGCGCTCGCGGCTCGCGTCCGCGAGCTCGACAAGCGCGTCTTTCCGTAGCCCTCAGGCTGAGAGGCGAGAGTCGACGACGCGCGGGTTGTCCCAGCTCTGGATCTCGGCGACCTCGTGGCGCATGGAGCCGCTCAACGCGAGCAGGAGCTGGCGCAATTCGTCGAGGTTCCACTGGTACGACGCGATCGCGTCGGTGAGCGCGAACAGCTTCGTCGACAGCCGGTCGCGCTCGGCCTGGTAGTCGGCCAGCGTATTGCTGACCACGGCTCGGGAGAGAAGTTCGGCGTCGCGCAACGCGTCGGTGATGCCGTGTGCGGTCGTCGGGTCCTTGAAATAGCCGGCGTCGCCGACCAGCGCCCAGCCGGGACCCGCCGCCTGACGCATGTAGCCGCGCATACCGGGGAAGCTGCGCAGGCGCGCCGGGGGGTGCGCGCCCGCGAGCCGATCCTGGAGCTGCGGGACTCGGGCCACTGCGTCGAGGTAGGCCGCCGAGATGTTCCCGCGCGCCGTCGCGAATTGCTCCGGAGTCAGACCGACGAACACGCAGGTCTGCCCGTCGTTGGTCGGGATGAACCCGGCCGCGCCGTCGAGGCCGTACACCCACTCGTAGCCGGTCGCGTCGATGTCCGACCAGTAGCCGTAGATCGACGCCATCGCGAAGAAGCCGGTCCGTTCGACACGCGCGCCGGCCGCGCTGGCGACGAGCGAACGGATGCCATCGGCGCCGACGACGAGGTCGGCGCGCGCCCAGAACGGGCGGCCGCGCGCGTCCGTCCCGGCGACCCCGGTGACGCGCCCGTCGAGTCCGGTCACGAGTTGGCTCACGCGCGTCGAGAACTGCACGTCGACACCGGCGTCCCAGGCCGCGTCGACGAGCGCCGCATCGAGCACGCTCCGCCGCGGCGCGTAGAGCGGTTCCTTGAGGTCGACCACGATCGACTCGTCGGGATAGTGGAACGTCGTCATGTGCACGGGTGGTGTACCCGCGTCGACAATGTCGCCGAGCACACCCCACCGCTCGAGTTGGAGGACGCCGCCGCGCATCAGCGCGTGTGTCGACAGCGTGTCGGATCCGTACGTGCCGCGTTCGAGCACCAAGACGCGCTGTCCCTGCTGGGCGAGGAGCATCGCGGTCGCGGCGCCCGCAACGCGGCCACCGACGACGATCGTGTCGTAACGGGCGAAGCGCGATTTCATTGCAGTCTCCTCTGAGCGAGCGTCAAGCGGGCCGGGTATCCCGGCCCGTAGCGAGCGTGGCCCGAGCGGCCCGGCACCGTAGGTGCCGAGAGCGGGAATGGTCATCAGACGGCAACCGGAGTTGGAGCATGAGATGGCACTTCGGTTGCGCCGGTGCGGTGCACGATGTGGGCGGTGATCGCGCGGGCGTCGTGGCCGACGCCGTCGATGAAGTTCGAGTTGCGACGGGTCTGGAATCGCAGTCCGATGACGTAGAGGCCGGGCGCGGCCGTCACGCCCCCGCGCTGCTCGATCTCGCCGTGCCCGTCGAGCACACCGACGCGAAGCCACGAGTAGTCGCGGCGATAGCCGGTCGCCCAGACGACCGTATTGATGCCCGCTCGGCGCAGGTTGAGTTCAAGAGGGCCGGCATCGGCGCGGATCGGTTCGGGCCGGTCGGGATCGGACGCCGTATCGGCGAACCCGGCTGAGTCGATGTAGCGGTCGATCCGGTCGAGGACACGCGTCAAGCGGTGCTCCGACGCCGCGACCGACGCGGGCAGGTTGTCGGCGAAGCGCACGACGGCGCCGTCGGCGGCGAGCAGTCGGCCCGCGCGCGTCACGCCGCGTGCAGCCAGCGTTCCGAGGTCGAGGTCGCCGCGGCCGCCGACGACCTGCAGTGACGGTGCGCGCGCCGCGGCGGCGCGGTCGGGCATCGCGTCGATCGAAACATCGAGGATGCCGCTGCGGTCGAGCCAGAAGAACAGGTCGCGGCCGCGGTAGCGCCGCGGCGCACGCGAGTGGTCGCCGGCCGCGATCACGACGCGGCGACCGTCACGGGTGAACTCGTCTGCGAGTTGGGTACCCGTTGCCGACGCGCCCACGACGAGCACCCCGCCGGGCGGCAGATCACTCGGGTTGCGGTAGTCGCGGGGGACGAGCTG
>JBEVDP010000049.1:0-5153 GCA_040513235.1 Acidimicrobiia bacterium
GTCTGCCCGACGAGCATGTCGTGCGGCTCCCGCTCGCCGAGCTCGACCGCGCGGTTGCGCCCGACCACCTCACGTCGGTGTTCGTCGACACTGGCGAACTCGCGGTCGCGTCCGAGCTGGCGCGCCTCGTCGCCCTGGCCGAACGCCTGCGTGGCCCGGGCGGGTGCCCTTGGGACGCGAAGCAGACTCACGGCTCGCTGCGCCGGCACGTGCTGGAAGAGGCGTACGAAGTTGCGGAGGCGATCGACGCGCTGCCGGCCGACGCACCGCAGGGCGACTTCGACCTCACGCGCTACGACGCGCTCGAAGACGAACTCGGCGACCTGCTGTTCCAGGTCGTCATCCAGTCGGTGCTCGCGGCCGAGACCGGCGCGTTCAACATCGCCGACGTCGCACGCGGTATCCACGACAAGCTCGTGCGCCGGCACCCGCACGTGTTCGGCGACGTGCGAGTGGCCGACGCGGCCGAGGTGGTCACCAACTGGGAGCAGATCAAGCAGACCGAAACCGGCGCCGACTCGCTCGTGGCCGGGGTGACGGCCGGGCTGCCGAGCCTGCTGAATGTGCAGAAGCTGTTGCGCAAGGCCGACTCGATCGGTCTCGATCTGCAGTTGGAGACGCCCGACCTCGCCGACGAGGAGTCGATCGGCCGTGCCCTCGCCGCGATCGTCGTTGCGGGCCGGGCGCACGACATCGACGCCGAGTCCGCGCTCGCGGGCTGGGCCCGTCGCTTCAAGGACCGCTTCCAGCGGATGGAACAGCTGGCTCGCGAACGCGGCATCGACCTCGCCGCCGCCGACCCCGCGGCCGCCCGCTCCCTCTGGGCCGCAGCCGAGTAGAGCTCACGAACACACGTTCGGTGGCCTGGTTTTCACGGCCCGTGAGACTACATTCGCAACACTTTTCACAGGAGCAACAGTGACCACAATCGAGGACCTCGTCGGGCGCGAAATTCTCGACTCACGCGGCAATCCCACCGTGGAGGTCGAGGTCGAGCTCCTCTCGGGCGCCGTCGGCCGGGCGGCGGTCCCGAGCGGCGCCAGCACCGGTGCGCACGAAGCGGTCGAACTGCGCGACGGCGACGCCCGCTTCGGCGGCAAGGGTGTCCGCACCGCCGTCGAGCACGTGAACCGGGAGATCCGCGACGCCGTCGTCGGCTACGACGCGGCCGACCAGCGCGGCCTCGACGCGGTGCTGAACGCGCTCGACGGAACCGACAACAAGGGGCGACTCGGCGCGAACGCGATCCTCGGCGTGTCGCTGGCCGCGGCCCGCGCGGCAGCCGACAAGTGTGGCCTCTCACTGTTCCGCTACGTCGGCGGGGCCAACGCGCACGTGCTGCCAGTTCCGTTGATGAACGTGCTCAATGGCGGCGCGCACGCGGACACCAACGTCGACGTGCAGGAGTTCATGCTCGCGCCCGTCGGAGCCGTCAGCTTCTCCGAAGCAGTGCGTTGGTGCGCGGAGACGTATCACGTGCTGAAGGGACTGTTACACGAGCGCGGCCTCAGCACCGCGGTCGGCGACGAGGGTGGCTTCGCCCCCGACCTCCCCTCGAACGAGGAGGGGTTGAAGCTACTTGTGCAAGCAATCACGGCGGCCGGGTACCGGCCGGGCGAGGAGATCGCGCTCGCGCTCGATGTCGCCGCAACCGAGTTCTACGCCGATGGTGTGTACACGCTCGCAGGCGAGGGACGGACGTTCTCCGCGCCCGAGTTCGGTTCGTATCTTGCCGACCTCTGCGATCGCTACCCGATCGTCTCGATCGAAGACGGCATGGCCGAAGACGACTGGGACGGCTGGCGCGCGCTCACCGACCGGCTCGGGTCGAGTGTTCAACTCGTCGGTGACGACGTGTTCGTCACCAATACCGAGCGGCTGGCGCGCGGCATCGACCTCGGTGTCGCCAATTCGATCCTCGTGAAGGTCAATCAGATCGGCAGCCTCACCGAGACGCTCGACACGGTTGCGCTCGCCGGGCGCGCCGCGTACACCGCGGTGATGTCGCACCGCAGTGGCGAAACCGAAGACACGACGATCGCCGACCTCGCGGTCGCGACGAATTGCGGGCAGATCAAGGCCGGCGCGCCCGCGCGCAGCGATCGCACCGCGAAATACAACCAACTCCTGCGCATCGAAGCGGAACTCGGTGAAGGCGCCGAGTATCTCGGCGCGCGCGCCTTCGCGGGATACGGATGACCGACGAAGCGCCGGCTCCGGCGCCGACGAAGCTCAAGAAGTGGGGTGGCCCTGCGCGCATTGCGCTGGCCGCGCTCGCTCTCGTCGCGATTCTGTTCGTGTTCGTCTTCCCGACGCAGTCGTTCTTCGCGCAGCGGGCGCGGGTCGACGACGCACGCCACGACCTCGGCGTGCTCCAGGAGCAGAACGCCAAGCTCGAGGACGAAGCGAACCGGTTGCAGACACCGAGCGAAGTCGAGCGCCTCGCGCGCGAGCAGTACCACATGGTGTACCCGGGTGAACGGGCGTTCGTCGTGACGCCGGCCCCCGCGACCACGACGACGGTTCCCTAGTATCGGGCGGTGCCCGCCAGCGACGCCGACGTCGCGGTACTGACCGAATTGCTCGGCCGTCCGCCACGTGCTGACTTCGACGTCGTGGCACGCGGAACCGACGGCCATCCGCTCGTGATCCGCAACGCACCGCTGTTCGACGACGGCACGCCGATGCCGACGCGGTACTGGCTCGTCGATCCCGACCTCACGGTGCGCATCTCGCGCCTGGAGTCGACGGGGGGCGTGCGCGCCGCAGAAAGAGTCGTCGACCGCGACGAACTCCTTGCCGCTCACGCCGAGTACGCGCGCGAGCGCGACGAGCAACTTGCATCCGACCATGCCGGCCCCCGGCCCACGGGCGGAGTGGGCGGCACCCGCACTGGCGTGAAGTGCTTGCACGCGCACTACGCCTACCACCTGGCCGGTGGTGACGACCCCGTCGGCCGCTGGGTGTCCGCCCAGCTCGAAGAAGGAGGCGCGTGATGCGAGTCGGGGCCGTCGACATCGGCACCAACTCGACGCGGCTGCTCGTCGCGGACCTCGACGGACCCGCCGCGCCGCTGCACGCCGTCGACCGCCGTACCCGCATCACCCGCCTTGGGCAGGGTGTGCATGCCAACCGCGCGCTGCATCCTGACGCGATCGAGCGCACCGTGGGGGTGCTCCACGAGTACCGGGCCGCGCTCGACGAGCACGGTGTCGAACGCGTCCGCATGACGGCGACGAGCGCGTCGCGCGACGCCGCCAACCGCAACGAGTTCTTCGACGCGGCGGAGGCCGCGATCGGCGCCCGCCCCGAGCTGATTTCGGGCGAGGAAGAGGCGCGCTTGGAGTTCAGCGGCGCTACGGCGGGGCTCACCGAGCCGGCGCCGTTCCTCGTCCTCGACGTCGGCGGCGGCTCGACGGAGCTCATCGTCGGGACCGACACGCCCGAAGGCCTGATCTCGGTCGACATCGGCTGCGTCCGGCTCACCGAGCAGTTCCTCGGCAGCGACCCGCCGAGTCCCGAGGAGCTGAGCCAGGCGGTCTCGATCGTGCGCGACCACCTGGCCGACGTCGACCGCGAGCTGCCGGCTGCGCGGGGCGCCAAGACGCTCATCGGCTGTGCGGGCACGGTGTGGACGATGGCGGCCGTCGAGATCGGCGCCGACCCCGAAGACAGCGGACGCATCGACCAGTTCCGGCTCACACGGGCTGCGGCCGAGGACGTGTTCCGTACCCTCGCGACCGAGCCGATCGAGCAGCGCCGCCACAATCCCGGCCTGGAGCCGGGCCGGGTCGACGTCATTGTGGGCGGCGCGATCGTCGTCGTGACGGTGATGCGGCACTTCCACTTCGACGAGCTGCTCGTCTCCGAAGCCGACATCCTCGACGGCTTGGCGCGAAGTCTCGGCTAAATCGCGATCCGCTTCAGTTTCGATCCAAACGGTCGAGTGGCGACGTATGCAGTCTGTGCAGTTCGAGATTGCGCTCGACGGTCTGACGATGGAGGACATCAAGTCCATCGCGACCCAGCTCGACACGGCCGATACGACCGCGGCCGACGAGATCGCGGCGACCCGCGCGACGCTCGCCATTGAGTACGCGCTGCGGCGCACGCGTCGCCAGGTCGAGGCGGCGCTCGCGGCCCGCACCGTTGGCGCCGCGGTGCAAGACGTCGCCCGCCGCGAGCGGGTCCGTCTGCCCGACGACGCGGTCACCAAGGTTGCCCGCGCCGCGGGGCAGTACGCCCGCGCTTTGGTCGCCGGCGACGAGGTCACGGACGAAGCCGCGGCGATGGGCCGCCGGTGGCAGCACATCCTGCGGGTCGACCGGGTCACCATCGCGGGTTGAGCGAACCGGGCCGTAGTCTGCGGCCCCATGCACGCCGATCGACTGTTGCTCGGGCCGGGTCCGTCGAATCCGTACCCCGAAGTGATGGAAGCCTTTCAGCGGCCGGTGCTCGGCCACCTCGACCCCGACTTCCTCGTCGTGCTCGACGAGATTGCCGACCGACTCCGTGCCGTCTTCCGAACCGAGAACGCGCTGACGTTGTCGATCAGCGGCACCGGCTCGGCGGGCATGGAAGCGTGCTTCGTCAACTTGCTCGAACCCGGCGATACCGCGATCGTCGGCGTCAACGGTGTCTTCGGCGAACGGATGTGCGAGGTCGCGCGCCGCGCCGGCGCCGAAGTCGTGCGGGTCGACGAGCCGTGGGGCCGCGCCATCGATCCGCAGCGTTTGCTCGACGCCCGCGCCAGACATCCCCGAGCACGCGTGCTCGCGGTGGTGCACGCAGAGACCTCGACAGGTGTCGAGAACGAAATCGCGCCGCTCGCCGCCCTGCAGCACACGGACACGCTGTTGCTCGTCGACACCGTCACCGGTCTCGGCGGCATCCCGGTCGAGGTCGACGAGTGGGGGATCGACGCCGTGTACTCCGGGACGCAGAAGTGCCTGGGCGTACCGCCCGGACTCGCACCCGTGAGCTTCTCGAGTCGCGCCGTCGAGCGTATCCGGGCCCGCGAGACGCCAGTGCAGTCGTGGTACCTCGACCTCGGCTTGCTCGCCGAGTATGTCGGTGCCGCGCGCCGCTATCACCACACCGCGCCGATTTCGATGCTGTACGCGCTGCACGCCGGGCTCGGAGTCCTGCTCGCC
>JBEVDP010000050.1:0-6203 GCA_040513235.1 Acidimicrobiia bacterium
GAAGGACGCGCACTCGAAGGTGCGGGCGATCTCGTCGCCGGTGCGGGACCACTCCGGTCGTTCCGCCAGCGCGGCGGCGATCTCGGCTTCGGCAAGTTTCGAGGGCCGGGCCATGGCTCCATTCAACTCCGTCTGGCGCCGTACGTCAGACTCGACCTATGGAAGATCTGCCCGAGGCCGCGGCGCCGACCAATGTCGAGCTCGACCGGGATCAGGGCCTCACGGTGACGTGGCCCGACGGCAGCGTCGTGTCGTTCACCCTCGAGGAGCTCCGGGTGAACTGCCCGTGCGCCGAATGTCGGGGTTTGCGGGAACAGCACGTCCCGGTGTGGCCCAAGCCGTCATCGCCACAACCGCTGGCCGCGACCGGCGCCGAACTCGTTGGCGGCTGGGGCGTCACCCTGCACTGGAACGACGGCCACCAAACCGGCATCTACTCGTGGGGCCTGCTCCGCGCCTGGACGTAACCCAGGCCGTTTGCCCCGGTTAGCGCCATGCGTCGCAGGCGCGAGCAGGCCGGACGCGCTGGGGAAGGCCGTTGCAGGGAAGAGTTCGCGCCCGCGGAAGCGGCGGTGTACGAGCGCGCGTCTGACGTTGCCGGGCTGCGATCGAACCGGACGAGCGGCTGCTAGCGGACGCGGAACTCGTCGTGCACCAACGCGGCACGGAGCACCTCGAGGTCTGTGCGAGCGGCGCGCGTTCCGTGCCTCGGTTCCATGGTCCCTTCCTGGTCGTTCCTGACTTTTTCGGCATCGAGCGCGCCGATCTGAACGGCGGTCCCGCACCTGCTCGACGCCGATTGAGCGCACACGCGGCCGGTAGGGTGGTCCAATGATCTGCCCGGCCTGTGGCGCCGCGGTTCCCGAAGCAGCCCGTTTCTGTCCCGAGTGCGGCCAGCGGCTCGTCTCCGCGCCCGACGAGCGTCGCCTGGTCACGGTGCTGATGGCAGACCTCGTCGGCTTCACCGCGTACTCCGAATCCGTCGACCCGGAGCAGGTGAAGCGGGTCGTCGACGTCTGTTTCGAGCGCCTTACGGTCGACGTGACCACCTTCGGGGGGCGGCTCGACAAGATCGTCGGCGACGAGCTCGTCGCGCTTTTCGGCGCCCCCGTGGCGCACGAGGACGACGCCGAACGGGCCGTCCGCGCCGCGCTGCGGATGCAGGAGTCGCTGGCGGCGGTTGCGACCGAGATCGGCGTCGCGGTCGAGATGCGTGTCGGGATCAACACGGGCGAGGTGCTCGTGGGGGCCATGCGCACGGGCGGTGACCCCACCGTGATGGGCGATGTCGTGAACACCGCCTCCCGGCTCGAGTCACTGGCCGGCCCGGGCGAGGTGATCGTCGGTGCGGCAACCTACGCGGCCACCCGCGACACGATCGCGTACGAGGCGCTCGGGCTGTTGAGCATCCGCGGGCGCGACGAACCCGTCGAGGCCTACCGCGCCATGCGGACGCTGGCGCCGCCCGGCCGTCGGCGCCAGCGCGGTCGGACGGCGCTGGTCGGGCGCGACGCCGAGGTCGGCGCACTGCGCCACATGGTCAAGCTCGTTCACGCGCGGCGCCGCGCGCAGCTCGTGCTGCTGTTCGGAGACGCGGGCGTCGGCAAGAGCCGGCTCGCGCAACACATCGGCGATCTCGCCACCGAGGAGTTCGGCGCCCGCACCTTGGTCGGGCACTGCGTCCCCTACGGCGATGCCAACGCGTTCGGTCCGGTCGCCGAGATCCTGCGTGAAGTGTGCGGCATCGAATTGCTCGCAGATGCGGGCGACGCACGCCTGCGCGTCGTCGAAACCGTGATGGCGACACTCGGCGTCACAACCGACACGAACGAAGTCGACCGGCTGGTCGAAGGTCTGATGTTCGTCATCGACGGCTCGTCGCGCCCCGGCGTCGACCCGATCCGAGCGCGCGACGAAAGCATCCGCTCCTGCCTCGCGTTCTTCGAAGCCATTGCTGCGCAAGGTCCGCTCGTGCTCGGTCTCGCCGACCTGCATTGGGCCGACGACGCGATCCTCGAGCTCTGCGAACGGCTGCTCGACCGCATGCATACATTGCCCTTGTTGGTGCTCGCGACCGCCCGACCCGGTTTCGAACATCCGTGGGTCTCCGAGTCGAGCCGCCACAACGCACTCGTGATGCACCTCGAACCACTGGACCGGGCCGCGACGGCGGAGCTCGTCCAGCTGCTCTTCGACGGCTGCGCCGACCAGGAGACAGTCAATACGTTGCTCGACCGCAGCGGCGGCAATCCGTTCTTCGTCGAGGAACTCGTCGCCTACGTCCAGGAGTCATCGGAGAGTCCCGACGGCGCAACCCGGTTCGAGGGGCTCGTCCACGATCTTCCCGCGACGTTGCACGGCCTCGTCTCGGCGCGCCTCGACGCGCTCGAACCGGCGCAGCGTTCGCTCCTCGAAGACTGCGCGGTCGTCGGCGGGAACGGACCCGTCGCGGTCGCGTACGCCCTCGCCGGCCGCGAGGACGCGCCGCGGCTCATGGAGCAGTTGACGCAACGCGATCTCGTGACGATCGAAGGTGACGACGAGTTCCACTTCAAGTCCGAACTGATCCGCGAGATCGCCTACGGCACGCTCACCAAGGCTGAGCGGGCGCGGCGGCACGCGCTCGTCGCTCCGATCCTCGCCCAGCGCGGCGAACCGCTCGCCGGTCAGGTCGCCGACCATCTCGCGACCGCAGCCGAGCTGGTCGAAGAGGTCGGCGCCGTGCGCGACGTCCCCGACGACATCCGAGAGCAAGCGATCATCGCACTCGGACGTGCCGCGCACCGGGCCGAGGAGATCGAGGCGTGGAACACATCGGGCCGCTACCACGATCGGGCGCTCGGGCTCCTGCACGCCGACTCGGGGTCGGCGCGCTGGCCCGCGTTGCTCGGAAGGGCCAACTCGCGGATCGCCGCGCGCCAGTTACGCGATGCCGAAGACGACGTGCTGATCGTGCTCGAAGAAGCGCGCGAAGCCGACGACCTCCGCCACGAGGCCGCCGCGCTCACGCTGCTCGGCGACCTGTACGCGGCTGACAACGACTACGACCGGGCCGAGGCGATTCTCTCCGAAGCCGTGCAGAAGTGGCGCGAGGTCGGTGACGTGTCCGGCGTCGCGAACGCGTTACGCAGCCTCGGCATGTCGTACCTGTTCCGCGGCGAGCACAATCGTGCCGACGCGCTCATCTCCGAAGCCTTCGCCTCGTACCAGTCGAACGGCGACCGCAAAGGTGAAGCGTGGGCGTTGCAGAACCTCGCGTGGATCTCGTTCTCCGAAGGCGACGCGGGCACAGCCGAAGCCCGGCTGCACGCGAGCGCCGAACTCTTCGGCGAGCTCGGCGACTGGGGTGGGCTCGGCTGGGCGTTCGGGCTCCTCGCCTACGTGCGCTACATGCAGGGCCGGCTCGACGAAGCGGCCGAGCTCGGTGAGCAGATCGCGGTCGAAGGACTCGAGAGCGGGAACCGCTGGGCCTCGGGAATGATGGGCGTCCTCCTCGCAAGCGTCGCCTTGTGGCGAGGGCGCGCCGAGGAAGCGGTGCGCGAGGGCCGAGAAGCCGTCGAGTTGTTCGCCGAGATCGGCGACACATGGGGTGAGACGACGGCGAGCGGACCGGTGGTACGGGCGTTGGCCGAACTCGGCCGCCGCAATGAAGCGGAGTCGGCGCTTACTCGCATGTACCAGATCGCGCGGACCTTGCCGTCGAAGGGCACGAGCAACATCCCGAGCATCGTCGAGGGCTGCATCCTCCTGCAGTACGGGCACGCCGACGAAGCCGCACGCGTGCTCCAACCCATCTACGACACAGCCGACGACATGCCGAACGCCGATCTCGCCGCCGCACTCGGGCTGATGTTGCTGCAAACCGGCCGGGCCGACGAAGCGATCGCGATGTTCGAACCGGAGTACACCGCCGCGCAGTACGACGGCGCCGCGCTCAGCTTGGGCAGCCGGCTCGCGCTCGCGTATGCCGCGGCCAAGCGGACAGATGACGCGCTTCGTGTCGTCGCGGAGTTGCACGAGCGGCCAGGCGGGACCTTCCACGATCGGTTGCTGACGCTGTGGGCCGAAGCTGCGGCGCTGGTGCAGACGGGTGGTGACGCCCGCGCGGCTGCCGACGCCGCGCACGCAATTGCCGTCGCCACGGACGCGCCCCTCGAACACGCGCTCGCACAGTTGATCTGCGGGCACGTGCTCGCGGCAATCGGCGCACCGGACGCGGCAGAAGTGCAGGCGGACGCGCGCCGCCAACTCGACGTACTGGGCATCACCGGTGCGGGCTGGTCGAACGTGTTCGTCCAAGCGCTCGCCTGATCAGCGCGACAACAGCGCGGCCGATTCCCGGTCGAGGTAGAGCGTCGCCTGCGGCTGCGTCTGCAGGATCGACGCCGGACACGCGGGGCTGATCGGCCCTTCGACCGCGGCGCGCACCGCGGCCGCCTTGCGGGACTCGGGCACGATGGCGAGGACGTGGCCGGCCCGCAAGAGCGCCGGAATGGTGACCGTGATCGCGTGCGTCGGGACGTCGTCGAACGCTGCGAAGTGCCCTTCCTCCACCTGTTGGCGGCGTGAAGCAACGTCGAGGGGGACGACCTTGACGTCGAGCGGGTCGGCAAAGTCGGCGACGGGCGGGTCGTTGAACGCGATGTGGCCGTTCTCGCCGAACCCGCAGCACGTGAGATCGAGCGGATGCGCTTGCAACAAGACCGCGTACTGTGCCGCTTCGAGTTCCGGGTCGCCGGTGTCTCCGTGGAGGTAGTGAAACTCGTGTAGCGGGATCGCCGCGGCGACGCGCTCACGCATATAGCGCTGGAAGCTCGCGGGATGGTCGACACCGAGACCGACATACTCGTCCATGTGGAACGCGCGCACGCGTGCCCAGTCGATGTCGGGCTCCTCGACAAGGTGGGCCAGGAACACGAGCTGCGAATTGCCAGTCGCGAGCAGTACGTTCGCTTCCCCGCGCGCGTCGATCGCGGTTCGGAGCACTGCCGCGGCATCGGCGGCAGCCGCGCGCGCGAGGTCCGGCAGCCTGGCGAAGATGCAGACGGCCGCGCCGGCGGTCATGAGAACTGCGGCAGCCAGGGCGCAGTCGTGGCGAGCATGTCGTCGGTCATCTGCTCGAGCCGTTCGAAGTCGATCCGGCCCGCGAGCGGGTCGAGCAGCATCGCGTCGACCACGCGATCCCGGTTGCCCGACAGTGCGGCGGCGACGGTCGCTTCCTGACTCGCGACGATTCGCCGCAGCCATTCTGCGAGCAACGGCGGCGCGGTCGCAGTGTCGCGCCCGCGGATTCCAGAACCGTCCGCGACGCACATCGCCTCCACCACCGGACCGGGCGCGATATCGGGGCACTGCCCCGTGTTCGGGAGGTTGAGCGGGAACGCGCGCGGTTCGTCGCGCAGGAAGGCGTCGAGGAGCGGAGCCACCATCTCGCCCGACGGCGTCGTCGGAACCGCGGTCGCCCCGCGCAGCGTCCCGAACTCGGCGCGGAAGTAGTCAAGCCACTGCTCGCGTTCCTCGATCGTCGTCAGCCGGACGCCCCAGCGCCGGCCCCACTCCGACTCCTCGGTCAGGAAGCCAGGGAAGAATTCGACGAGATGGCGGTCGCCGGCCGCCGGCCACACACCGAAGCGTTCGAAGAGCGCGACCTTCACTCGATTGCGACGCAGAACGTCATGCTTCTCTGCCCGCCGCGCATCGTCGGCCAGCAACGCGCGCAGGAGTTCGAAGCCGTCGGCCCCGTCGACAGTGAGTTCCGTAACGAGGGGTAGATGGTTGACTCCGGTGACGGTCGGATCGATCGCGTCGAAGTCGACGTCGAGAAGTTGCGCGACTGTCGACTGCGCCATCGTGACCTCGTGGCACAGGCCGACTGTGGCGATCGAGGTTTCGCGCGTGACGGCGCGGCAGAGCACCGTCATCGGGTTGGTGATGTTGAGGAGCCACGCGTCCGGACAACCTGCTTCCATGTCGCGCGCGATGCCGAGGAGCACCGGGACATTGCGCAGCGCCCGCATCACGCCGCCCGGCCCGACGGTGTCGCCGACCGACTGCTTGATGCCGTACTTCTCGGGCACGGCGAGATCGTGGCGCATGCTGTCGAAGCCGCCCGTTGAGATCGTCACGACCACGTAGTCGGCACCCTCGAGCGCGGCGCGCTGATCAGTCGTGGTCGTCACGCGCATCGGCACACCGGCGCGCGC
>JBEVDP010000051.1:0-6169 GCA_040513235.1 Acidimicrobiia bacterium
GACCGCCAGCCCGGCCGCGATCAAGGCCAGCGCGGTGCGGTTCCACGCGAGGAAGGTGCGCTCGTTGGCGTAGGAGAAGCGAGGGTCGGGATCACGGCCGACCTCGCGCAACGGCGGCTTGCGGGCGAACACGGTTCGACCCTACCGGTGGCACCCCTAGGGGCGTGAGGCGAGACGGCCCGGCGGCATACCCCGGCGGCCCGTTCGATGTTCACCTCACCCGGGAGCCCGATCTGACGGCGCGTTAGATTCACGCCGTTCTGTCGGGCTACCGGAAGGGTGTCTTCCATGCGTCGGTTCGAAGGCCGGGTGGCGCTCGTCACGGGCGCCGGATCAGGGCTCGGGCGAGCAACCGCGCGCCAGCTCGCGGGCGAGGGAGCCGTCGTCGCCTGTTGCGACATCGCGACAGACGCGGCCGAGAAGACCGTCGTCGAGATCGCCGAGCACGGCGGGAGTGCCACCGCCTACGCGACCGACGTCTCCGACCCCGGCTCGGTGCGCGCCGCGGTCGGCGCGCTCGTCGGCGACCTGGGCCGGCCGTCGGTGGTGGTGAACAGCGCCGGTATCGGCCGCTTCGCCCACACTCACGAAGTTCCGTTCGAGGAGTGGCAACGGATCATCGGGGTCAATCTCACCGGGACGTTCCTCGTGAGCCAGGCCGCGCTCCCGCACCTGCTCGATGGCGGCGGTGTGATCGTCAACATCGCGTCGAACGCGGGGATCAAGGCTCAGCCGTACAGCGCGGCCTACTGCGCGTCGAAGGCCGGCGTCGTGCACCTCACCAAGTGCCTCGCCGACGAGTACTTGAAGCGGGGTGTGCGCGTGAACTGCGTGGCGCCGGGTGGCATGGAGACGCCGCTCCAGCAAGAATTCATGCACATGCCCGAAGGCGTCGACTGGAAGGCGTTCCGCAAGGTGATGTCGCCCCTCGGCAACAGCACCCCCGAGGAGATCGCCAACATCGTCGCGTTCGTCGCATCGGACGAGACCCGCTACATGACCGGCGCGATCGTTTCGGTAGACGGAGGGATCACCGTATAGGGGACCTGAGGCGAGGATCAGCGGCGCACGTATCGTGCGCCGCCCGAGCCGGGCCCGAGCGGCCCTCTGAGCGGAGGAAATGATGTTTGATGACGCAGGTTCGGTCTGGGAACTGATCGAGCGGCGGGCCGAGGTGTCGCCGGATCGGGTGATGCTGTTCGACGGCGACCGTGAAACGACGTTCGCGCAGTACAAGGACATGGTCGAGCGCGCGGCCGCAGGGCTCTACGCGCTCGGGGTCGGGCCAGACGTCAACGTGTCTTGGCAACTCCCGACGTGGACCGAGTCGGCCGTGCTCGTCGGCGCGTTGTGCCGGCTCGGCGCGGTGCAGAACCCGATGCTGCCGATCTACCGGTACAAGGAAGTTTCGTTCATCGCCCGCCAGACCGGTTGCAAGCTCCTGATCACCGCATCGACGTGGAACAAGTTCGACTACGCCGGTCTTGCGGAGCAGGTCGCGGGCGAGCTCGACGACCTGCACACGCTCGTCGCCGACCACTGGAACCCCGAGGGGGATCCGGCGGCGTTGCCGCCTGCGCCCACGGGTGCCGAGCAGCCCGTGCGTTGGATCTTCTACACGTCGGGTACCACTGCGGACCCGAAGGGTGCGCGCCACACTGACCGCTCGGTGCTCGCCGGCGCGATCGGCTACGCCAAGAAGACGCACGTCGTCGAGTCGGATATCGCGCTCGTCGCGTTCCCGTTCACCCACGTCGGCGGCATCATCATCGGCGTCTTCACGCCGTTGCTCACCGGTTCGGGCGCGGTGCTGATGGAAGCCTGGACGCCGCAAGCGTCGACCGAGCTCATCCAGAAGCACGCAATCACCCTGGGGAACGGCGCGCCCGCAATCCACAACGCGCTGCTCGCAGAAGCGCGCGCCAATCCCGATGCTTACAAGTCGATCCGTGCCTTCCCGTCGGGCGGTTCCACCAAGCCGCCGCAGCTCCACGACGATCTCATGGCCGCAGTGCCAACATGTGTGGGGATCACGTCGGGCTACGGCATGACCGAAGCGCCCATCGTCAGTCAAACCGACGTCGACGCGCCCGACAGCTCCAAGCGCGACGGTGAAGGCACACCGACCCCGGGTGTCGAGTTCAAGGTGCTCGATTCCGGCGAGCTGGTGGTGAAGGGCCCGCAAGTCATGCAGGGCTACGTCGACGCGTCGCTCGACGCCGACGCGTTCACCGCCGACGGTTGGCTGCGCACCGGCGACATGGCCGGCTTCGACCAACACGGCGCGGTGCTCATCACCGGCCGTATCAAGGACATCATCGTGCGCAAGGGCGAGAACATCTCGGCCAAGGAGGTCGCGGACGTGCTCTATACGCACGCCAAGATCGCCGACGTCGCGGTCCTCGGCATTCCCGACGAGGACCGGGGGGAGATGGCGGTCGCGTTCGTCGTGCCGGCCGATCCCGCCGACGCGCCCGACCTCCGCGCCATCGCCGAGCACTGCACCGCCGCGGGCTTGATGACGCAGAAGATTCCGGAACGGCTCGAGATCATCGACGCAATGCCGCGCAATCCGAGCGGCAAGGTGCCCAAGCACGAACTGCGAGCCCGGATCGTTTGAGCGGCGGGTTACCCGCCTCGCGCTCGCTCGCCTTGGGCGCGGCGTACGAGCGCGTCGAACAACGCCTGATTCGCCGGGTCGGTCGCCGCCGTGTCCTCGGGGTGCCACTGCACCGCCAGGACCCACGCGCCGTCGACCTCGAGACCTTCCACGATGCCGTCGCCGGCGGTGGCTGTGATGCGCAATCCGGTGCCGATCTTGTTCACCGCTTGATGGTGGTGGCACGACGCCGTGACGCGCGTGGCACCCATCGCAGCATGGAGGAGCGATCCGTCGGCGATCTCGACGGCGTGCTCGTGCGCACCGCCCGGCTCGCCCGGCCGGCCGTGGGCCGCGACGCCCGGGAGCTCGACGATGTGCTGATGCAACGTGCCGCCGAAGGCGACGTTGAGGACCTGGATCCCGCGGCAGATCGCAAGGAGGGGGACGCCCCGGTCGATCGCGGCCCGCGCGAGCGCGATTTCGCGGTCGTCCGCCTCGCGGTCGACCCCGTACACCGTCTCGTGCGGTTCCTCGCCGTAGCAGGAGGGGTCGACGTCGGCGCCACCTGTGAGCACCACGGCGTCGATGCGGGGGAGCAACGCGGTGAGATCGTGGTGGGGGTCGACGACGACGGGTTCGGCGCCGGCGCGTTCGACCGCCGCGAGGTACGCGCGCGGCGACACCGAAGCGTTCGGGTACGGCCAACGATCTGGTCGTCCGAGGCGGCGGCCGGTGACGGCGACGAGCGTTACCACTGATCGAAGTTCCGCCGGCGTTCCCAGTCGGTGACCGACCGGTTGAACGACAGCCATTCCTGACGCGCCGTGTTGAGCAGGTGCTCGTGCACGTCCGCACCGAACGCGTCGACTGCGACCTTTGACTGCTCGAACGCGTCGATCGCCTCGACCAAGCTCGTGGGCACGCGCGGCACATCGGTCGCGGCGTACGCGTTTCCTTCGAAGCGTGCCGGCAGTTCCAGCCCTTCCTCGATGCCGTGCAGCCCGGCTGCGATCGTCGCTGCGTATGCGAGGTACGGGTTCACGTCGGCGCCGGGGATGCGTGACTCCAAGCGGAACGAAGACTCGTGGCCGACGATCCGGAAGCCGCACGTGCGGTTGTCGACGCTCCACGCCAGCGCGGTCGGCGCCCACGACTCGGGTTGGTACCGCTTGTAGGAGTTGACCGTCGGCGCGTACATCCACGCGAAGTCGGTGCCGAGGGCGATCTGGCCCGAAAGCCACCCCCGAAATGTGGGCGAGAGGTGATCAGGCGCATCGGCCCGCCACATCAGCGAATCGGACGCGTCGGCGTTCCACACGCTCGAGTGGATGTGGCACGACGAGCCGACCTCGGTTTCGGAGTACTTGGCCATGAACGTGATCGCCCGGCCGTACTGCGACGCGATCTCCTTGGCCGCGTTCTTGTAGATGACGTGCCGGTCTGCCATCTCGAGCGGTGTGGAGTAGACGAGGTTGATCTCGTGTTGGCCGCGCCCCGCCTCGCCCTTGGAGAACTCAACGGGTACGCCCGCGCCGTCGACACCATTGCGGATCGCACGGATGAGGTACTCGTCGCGCGTGGTCTGGAGCACGTGATAGTCCTCGATCACGTGCGAGTGCGGGGTGAGGTCTGAGTAGCCCTTGGCCGCGGCTTCGTCGAGCGACTCGCGGAACAGGAAGAACTCGAGTTCCGACGCGAACATCAGCGTGTAGCCGGCCGCGGTCGCGCGCTCGATTTGCCGGCCGAGGATGCGCCGTGGTGAGACTTCGACCGGTTGCGCGTCGTGCTCGTCGAGCGCGTCGCACATCACGAGCGCCGTCGCTTCGAGCCACGGAATGCGGCGCAGGGTGGTGAGGTCGGGTTGCAGTGCGACATCGCCGTAGCCCTGCTCCCAGTTCGCGAACTTGTAGCCGGGGAGCACGGTCATCTCCGAGTCGACCGCGAGCAGGTAGTTGCACGCATGGATCGGCACTCGGCCCGAGTTCATGTGGTCGACCCAGTAGTGCCCGGTGACGCGCTTACCCATGAGGCGGCCTTGCAGGTCGGGGAACACGACGAGCACGGTGTCGATCGTGCCGTCACCGACGAGCGTGTCGAGTTCCTCGACTGTCAGCATTCCGCGCGCCATCCCGCCAATCTACGTGCCCCAGCCGATCATTCGGGGGTGACGTAGGCGGCGGTGATGCCGCCGTCCACGACGAGCGACGCGCCGGTCATGTAGGAGGAGTCGTCGCTCGCGAGGAAGAGCGCGGCCTTCGCGAGTTCTTCGGCCTGGCCGAGCCGGCCCATCGGGATGTGGACCATGCGCCGGGCACGGCGGGCCGGGTCCGACAGCAGCTCGGCGAGCAGTGGCGTTTCGATCGGCCCCGGGCACAACGAGTTCGCGCGGATGCCTTGCCGCGCGTACTCGACCGCCAACTCGCGTGTCATCGAGAGGACGCCACCCTTGCTCGTGGTGTACGCGATCTGTGCAGTTGCGGCTCCGACGATCGCGACGAACGACGCGACGTTCACGATCGATCCACCGCCCGACGCGATCATCGCCGGGATGCCGGCCTTGCAGCCGAGCCATACGCCCTTGAGGTTGACCTCCATCACCTGGTTCCACGTCGACTCGGGCGTGTCGAGTACGCCGCCGTCGTCGGCGGGAAAGATGCCGGCGTTGTTGTAGAGCACGTGTAAGCCGCCGAACTGCTCGACGGTGGCCGCGACCATGGTTTCGCAGTCGCCCCACTTGGACACGTCGGCGTGTACGAACGCCGCGTTCCCGCCGGCGGCTTCTATCGCACTCACCGTCGTCCCGCCGGCGGTCCGGTCGAGATCGCTGACGACGACGCTCGCGCCTTCGCGCGCGAACAGCTCCGCCGCGGCACGGCCCATGCCGCTCGCGGCGCCGGTGATCAACGCGACCTTGCCGTCGAGCCGGCCGTTTGCCATCTAGCCCTCCACTCCGTACGCACGCACGCCATCGACGTTCTCGGCCTGGAGCGCGTCAGTCGTGCACACCTCGAGGCCGCGCCCGGTCGCGTACTCGTTCATGCGGTCTGAAATCGGGCGCACGCTGCCCGACGATACCGAGGGCACCCGCAAGCGCGCGGTGCCGTCGTCGGCGAGATCGATCGCAAACGCTGCGCGCGCGGCGATGAGCGCGCGCCAGTCGTCCACCCACGCATCGAGCGCGCGGGCTGCGTCACCACTGTCGGGTGCGATCGCGTCCACCCCGTCGACCATCTCGGTGAACACGTCGTTCTCGAATTCGACGCGCGAGATGTTCTCGTCCGCGGACGCGCCCTGCGTCAACTGCGGCGGGGCTTCGAGCGCGGCAAGCGTTTCGTCGCACGCGGCTGTCAGGGCGGCGAGCGCGTCATCGTCGAGATCTTCGGGTGAGCCTGCGGTCAACGAGAACCAAATCGCGATGCCCCACGCCACGAGCACCACCGCGAGACCCGCGGTCGCGATCCAGCGCCAGATGCGCCGCCGAGGCGGTGGCCCGGGCGACTTCGGTCCACCGTTCGGGTGCGGCGGCTCGAACGGCTGATCCACCCGGGCATGATTCCCGGCGCTCCC
>JBEVDP010000052.1:0-4256 GCA_040513235.1 Acidimicrobiia bacterium
GTCTACCGGAATATCCTGGCGGAACCGAAGGAGCCCCCGAGCCTATGACCGACGACCAACTCCAATCGCTCGTAGCCGCCGACTTCATGACGCTCGCCGACCGCCTCGAGGCGTTGCCGCCCGACCGGTGGGACGTGCCGTCGCTCTGCGAACTCTGGCGCGTCCGCGAGGTCGTCGCGCACATGACCATGCCGGCTCGCTACAACGAAGAAGCGTTCATGGCCGAACTCCGCGACTGCGAGTTCGACTTCACCCGAGTCTCCAACAAGGTGGCAAGCCGCGACGCCCAACTGCCGACGGCCGAGCTTCTCGGGAACTTGCGCGACGAAGTCCTGCACCGCTGGCAGCCACCCGTCGGCGGCGTACAAGGTGCGCTCAATCACGTCGTCATCCACGCGCTCGACGTCACGGTGCCGCTCGGCGAACCTCGTTGCTCGCCCGATGCGACGATGCGGATCGCGCTCGACGCGCTCACCGCGAGTGGCGGACACGCTTATTTCGGCACGGACATCGAAGGTCTCGCACTCGAAGCCACCGACATCGACTGGTCGTACGGGGCGGGATCGCCAGTCCGCGGCTCCGCGGCCAATCTCGCCCTCATGATGTGTGGCCGAAACGTTCCCGTCGAAAGGGGCTGACCGAACCGAGCTTCGGTCGACCTGGCCGGGCGCGGCCTCGCTCGCTGCGGTCGCTCGGCGCTACCCCTCGACGGCGTCCGCGTTGAGCGCCGCCACTGTGTTCGTCATCTCCAGCACGCGGCGAACCGGCCCCTGTGCGCCGAGAAGCCGGAACCTGGTTCCGTTCTTGTCGCAGTTCGCCGCGAGCTGGAGGAGCGCGTGGATGCCGGACGAGTCGCAGTAGGTGAGCGCGGTCGCATCGACCAGGATCAGCGACCGGCAGGATCCGCTGTTCCCGCACGTGTCCTCGAAGCGCTGGACCAACACGGGTGCCGAGGCGGCGTCGAGTTCACCACGCAGCTCGAGCCGAGCGCGATCGATACCCAGGCAGATAGCGACCTCGAAATGTTCCACGCTGGCAATGCCCATTGTCTGCCTCCTGCGCTTACGACAGGAGGAGCAAACGGCGGCGCTCACTCTTGCCCGGACACGTCGGTGCTCCCAATCTTGAACCGCCGAGTTCTGGAGCGGTCGGGACACGCCGTCGGTCTGGGGCGCGAAGCCAGCGTATCGACGGAACCTGCCGCCAACAAGGTGTTCGCGAACTGGGTGTTCACGCGGTGCGGTCGTCCTTGGCAGGCAGCCCCCCGATACGGGGAAGCGCTGCGGGCCGCAGAGAGTGCATCGGCAGCCTCAACATGTTCGCGGCGACGCCGCGCGCCCATCGCGGGCCAGCAAGGGATCTCCGTCGATCTCGCCCACGGCAAGCTCCCCGATTACACCCGTAGCCACAATGCTCACCTCCGCGACGTCGCGAACGCCGTCGTACATCTCGGATTGCGACTCGCCTAACTCGACCGCCGCAGGCGGTGCGCGACCCCATGCGTCGCGCACCGCCGCGTCTCCCGCTAGGTCGCGCGCGCCTTTGCAGCGTCGAATTCCGCGCCGAGCGCATTCCGGCGCTCAGCGTCGAGCGCCGTGCGCGCCTTCGGGAGCATCTCTCGCTCTTCTTCCTGCACGTGATGTGAAACCGCCTGCTCGAGCTCGCGCACCAGGTCGGCGAGGTGTTCGCCGTCCTCGGTGTTCTTGATGCGTCCGATGAGCTGTCGGGCTTCACCGTGCTCGTCGGCGCCCTCGTCGGCCAGCTTGGCTCCGTTGGGGACATCCTCGCGAACGGCGGGATAGAACACCCTCTCCTCGGCATCCGCGTGGGCATCGAGCTCGCGGCAGATCTGCAATGCGGTCTGCTTCGAACCATCGTTCCTGAACTGTTCGAAGAGTGCTTCCACTTCGCGATGGTCGGACTCGATCAGTTCCGTCACGTCAGCCATGTGGTTCTACCTCTCGTTGTCTTTCAAGTGTTCGACCGATCGCGTGGCCTGTTCCTGTACCGAATCGGCTGCGCTCGTACTCGCCGCCTTGACTTCCTCGATAGCGGACGCCGAGCGCTCCTTCGCGTCCGACGCGACGGCGCGGCCGACTTCCTTCAACTCTTGTGCGGCCGACTGCAACTGCGGCCGGGCGTCATCGACGAGGCGTTGCTCGGTTTGTGACTTTGGCAGCACGGTTGCAAACAGCGCCCCGAGTCCGAACGCGACGATCCCGGCCGCGATCGGGTTCCCGCGGGCTTGGGCCGCGATCGCCTGCGGCGCTTGTTGTACCTGTTCCGTTGCGGTCTGGACCGCGCCGCCCGCAGACGAAGCCACGCTTTGCGCGTGCCCAAGCAGGCCGCCGCCGTTTCCTCCGCGTTCGTCGTAGTCCGGCGAACCCATCACGGCTTCCTTCACGCTGCGCAACCGCTGCCCGACGGCTGCCTTGCGACGCTCGACGATGCGCTCGGGCGAGAGGCGATCCCCGATCGCTTCCAGCGTGTCCCCCATCTGTTCCCGGTGGTGTTGCGCATCGCGCCTCAGCTCATCTTCTGTCGCGCCCATTGGACGTCCTCCTTCAGCGATTCAACGGTGTCCTGCGGGACGAGCATCATTTCCTTGGCCCGCTCTCGGCCTCGGAGGTAGAGAACGGCGGCAGCGACGGCGTAGACCGCGCCGACGATCAAGAACGCGACGCCTTCGGGCATGACCTCGCTCAGCCCCCAAGCCGCGGCGAACGACAGCAGGACGAGGGCCATGTAACCGGCAGCCGCGGCGGCCCCGAACGCACCAGCGACCCGCTTGGCCTTGTCCGTCTGCGTGCGAATCTCCGTGCGGGCCAGCTCCGTCTGCGTCCGCACGAGTTCGGCGAACTCTTGGGAGAGATCACCGAACAGCTCGCCGAGCGACTTGTCCGGTTGCTTTGGCTCGGTCGGATCCGGCTCGATGCGGGTCATCGGTCCGCGCTGTCCATCATGTCAGCGCCGTCGGATTGCCGTACCGGCGTGCGCGCTGCGTCCGCGCCTGCCAGATTCCGAGCGACGCGGCCCGCGACGAAGCCGAGGGCAGCGGCGCCGAGCAGGAACGAGCCGGGACTGCGGCGCGCCCAGCGCCGGACGTCGGCCGTCACGGCATCGAGCCCACCCTGATCGAGTCGCGTTCCCAGCTTCTCGACGGCGCTTGCACCTTCGCGAACGATGCTCGGCATCACGCCCCCGTTGTCGGCGGCATCTGCCATCGACGACAACTGCCTGCCCGCCGCGTGCAGCGTTTCGGCGAACCGGGTCGCGCCGGCGTCGGCCTGGCTGCGGACGTCGTCCTGGATCTGGTGAAACGCGGTGCGTGCTTGTTGCTGCGCCTCGCGCGCGACGCCCTTCGTTTCGTCTTTCAACGTTTCGGCCACGGCACCGGCTTCGGCGCGTGCGGATTGCTCCGTTTGCATCACGAGCCCTTTCATCTGGAGTGGTTCCGCCCTGCGGGGCGATCTTCCCCGGCGTGGGGCGGCTTCCATGCAGGTTGCGCTGCAGATCCCTCATCCGGGGTAGAGGAACAGCCATGGTGCGGTTGCCGGTTCGCGTCGCCGCGGTCAACGACTATCAACTCGTCGTTGAGGGTGTCGCGAGCCTGCTGCGGCGATATCCCGATCGGCTGTACGTGTGCGATCGCATCCTGATCGGTGAGCCCATCACGGGCGGGCCGGTCGATGTTGCGCTCTACGACACGTACGGCCGCGTTGGTCTCGCGGAAAGCGCGCTCCGAAGGCTCGTCGAGCAGCCCGAGGTCGAGCGGGTGGCGATCTTCTCGCACGACTTGCGCCGTGAACTGATCGATGACGCGCTCGCCGCCGGTGCGTCGGGGTTCATCTCGAAGGGATTGGCCGGCAACGAAATCGCAGATGCCCTCGTGCGAATCGCGTGCGGAGAAGTCGTGGAAGCGCTGGGCCACTCGGCGACGCCGGCCTACGACGTGCTGGATTGGCCCGGAAAGCGAAACGGGCTCTCTGAGCGCGAGAGTCAGGTGCTGGTGTTGTGCGCAGACGGTCTCACGAACCGAGAGATCGCGGACGCGCTCTACATCGGGAACGAGACGGTGAAGACGCACCTGCGCAACGTGTTCGCCAAGCTCGAGCTACGCAATCGAGTCGAAGCCGCCGCGTTCGTGCAGCGCTCGCGCGGTTTCACCCGTTCCTGAGCTCGCGTGTGCGCGCGGGCCCGGCCGCCCAGGGTCGGGTCACTCCTCGGTGTCGTAGCTTGCGCGCTGGTCTGCCATA
>JBEVDP010000053.1:0-5764 GCA_040513235.1 Acidimicrobiia bacterium
GGCAGTTCTGGCGTCACGGTGCGATATCTAGATGCATTCGTGTTCCGGGAGTGAACTGCGTTTCGACCGCACCATCGGATATGAAGCCGACGGCGTCGTAGAAGCTCCGTGCGTGCTCGTTGGCAGTGACCTCGAGACGTCGGGACCCAACGGCTCTCGCGGCTGAGGTCGCATCGAGGATCAGCGCACGCGCAACACCTCTTCGCATCCAAGGTGGGTCGACGAAGAGGTCATCCAGCTCGGCTATTTCTGCGGTGACGGTTGTCGTTGCGAAACCGACGATGTGGCCGTCGGCAACCGCGACACGCGTACGCCCGGCGCGGATGGCCGCGTCGTCGAACACGAGGACCTCGGGATTGTCCATTAGGAATAGCCGGTCGCTCGCGTTCGACAGGGACGATCGTCGAAACACCTCGTTGATCGCCGCGACATCATCCGCGTGCGCGAGTCGGATACTGAAGTCAGCCACTGGCACAGCATGCCCCGCGCGTCCGAGCACAGTGCGGCAGTTCTGGCGCGGCGCGGTGCGCCCTGATCCGGCGATCGGGGACGGTGATGAACATCGAAGCGAACGCGTTCATCCCACGGGCCACGAACGCGGGAGAGTTGTCGTCCGCCAATGCCATCACCGCCTCCGGCGTGAGCAGGTAGCGGTCGGTCGACGCGTCCCACGCGATGAGCCCTCCCGCGACCTGTCCGTCGAGCCACTCGCGGGTCAGCCGAGCGTTGCAGCCGGCCTTCTCCGCGACCTCGTCGGCCGTCGCCGGACCGGTCTCGGTAAGAACCCGGTAGAGGCCGAGCTCGTCGCCGAGCCACACCCCGAAACACATCGCGCCACCGGTCATGTAGCCGACCATCTGGCCCATGAACTCCCCGAGCTTCGCCTCGTCTACGACTTGCGCCATCACGTCACCCTCCTCCTGGTCGAACCGTCGATGCACCGTCTCCGTGACGGGACCCGCGTTACAGCGCGACGCGACCGTGAGTTCGGCCCGCGGGAGGAGCGGTCTTTCGCTATGGCTTGGCCGCGCCGGCCAAGCGTTCCGCACCGACGAACAGCACCCAGGGCTCGATGGTCGTTGTGACCAGATGATCGTCGAGCGTCCAGGGGTCGTCAGCGAGCCGTCGCCGGATCTCGCCCGCGCTGTCCGCGTCGATGATCACGAGCGCCCGGATGCGGCCCGTCTCGCTGCCCGCCAGCGGGCCGGCGTAGAGCACGAAACCTTCATCGGCGAGGTGACTCATGAACGCGGCGTGCTCATTCACGCCGGGCTGGTCGAAGGCGCCGCTGCCCTCCGCCCAGCCGGGACCGGCGATCCGAGCGACGGCGAAGAGACTCATCTGTCGCTCCCTTCAACGGCGAGATGGCGGCTCATCGCCATGTCCCGGCGGTCGTCCACGTTGCGGAGTCGTAGAGGACACCGCTTGGTGTTTCGTGCCCGAGGATCGTGGCTCGGAGCGCGTCGAGCGCGTGCGCGCGTACGGCGTCGTCGAGTCCTTGGAGCATCCAGCCGAGCAGCCCGGACACCAGGTTGAACGCGTCGTGGGCGTCGCGCCCGAACCACATCGGCGCCGCGGTGCCCTCCATGGTGATGTCGGAGTAGCCCGCCTCGTCGAGCAGCGCTTCGATCCGTTCGGGTTCGCACAGCGAGAACGGTCCCGGCGCGTCGGCCTGTGGCGTCGGAAGTTCGCGCCCGGCGGCCATGGCGGTGGAGAACTCGCGTAGCCACTCGTTCTCCGACACCGGTTGCCACGTGAGCATGACGAGCTGCCCGCCGGGGCGGAGCGCACGGCCGATGTTGCGGAACGCCGCGAGCTTGTCACCGAAGAACATTGCGCCGGTGCGGCTCATGGCGACGTCGAACGAACCGGGCTCGAACGGGTGCACCTGCGCGTCAGCTTGCTCGAACGCTACGTTGGTCAGGCCTTCCGCAGCTGCTTGCCGACGGGCGACGTCGAGCATCACCGTCGACAGGTCGACCCCGAGGACCGACCCGGACGTTGCGAGGCGAGCGGCATCTCGAGCGGTTTGGCCCGTACCGCACCCGACGTCAAGGACACGGTCGGCGCGCTCGATGCCGGCTACACCCATGAACGCCTCGTGGTACGCGGCGAGGGAGCGATCGAAATGCTCCGGGTGCGCAGCCCAGTAGGCGCCCTCGTCGCCGTCCCAGGCGCGGAGCTGGTCACGGTTGGACGGGTGAACCTGCACGGCACTTGTCGCGGTCATCGACGGCATCCCTCTCCGTGTATCCTCCCATTGGGAGATCAGTGTCGTCCCAAAGGGAGTGTGATGTCAAGCGCGCCGCCGATGACGACGACCTCGTACGCGATCCTCGGGCTCCTCGCGGTGCGGCCGTGGACGACGCACGACCTCGTGCAGCAGGTCGACCGCAGCCTGCGGCGGTTGTGGCCGCGGGCGCAGAGCAAGCTGTACGAGGAGCCAAAGAAGCTCGTCGCGCACGGCTACGTCATCGCGTCCGACGATCCGGTCGGCCGACGCCGGCGGACGCGCTACACGATCACCGCGGAAGGACGCCGAGCGCTGGCCTCATGGTTGGGCGAACCCGGGAGCGGTCCGGTGCTCGAGTTCGAACAACTCGTCAAGATCCATTTCGCCGACAGCGGCACCAAAGCCGACGTGATCGTCAACCTCGAGGCAGCCCGAGCATGGGTGCTCGAGCAGAACGAAGAGAACCTCGCCACCGGACGCGCCTACCTCGCGGGCGAGGGCGCGTTCCCGGAGCGCGCCGCGCTCAACCAGCTGCCCGGGCGGTTCCTCTCCGAGTTCTACGCGACCGTCGCCAGCTGGATCGACTGGGCGACCACGATCGTCGACACCTGGCCCGACGACGTCGCCGACGCGCCCTTCAACATCTCCGCGGCCGAGGAGAGCGTGGCCCTGGCGGAACAGGTCGAGCGCCTCCTGCGCCAGTGAGCGCGGGTCCTCACGATCGCTAGCGCAGGGCACGTCTGTCGCAGGGATGCGGGCGACTGCTCGCTGTCCTCGGCCTGTCGAGGAGGCCGGTACACGTCGTGTTCCGTGGTCGCGTCACGCGAGCTGCAGGAACCGAGACAATGCTCACATGGAGCTCACCGAACAGCAAGAAGCAACGAACCGTGTGATCGTCTTGGGAGAGCAGGAGGCAATGGACCAGCAGACACGCTGGGGCTTCTCCGACCTCCGAGCACTGTTCATCAACTGCACGCTGAAGCGATCACCAGAGGTGTCGAACACGCGGGGCCTGCTTCGGGCAACGGTCCCGGGACTCGCTTCGAAGTTTGCTCGCCGAGGGGACCGAGGCAGTTGAACCGTGATCAGACGCATGGTAGCTTCGGTCGCCTTTGCCCTCAAGGACGGACATGTGTCGGGCCCGGGACTGACGGGTTCCGAATCGAGAAGCTCGTGAGAGTGCCTCGCTCTCCATGGCACCAAACGGGGGGTTCCCGTGACAGTCAATCGTCCGTTGATCACCACTGACAGCCACGTCGCGGTGCCTCTGTCATTGGCCGATGAGCTGCCTGAGAAGTTCCGGAGCAAGGTCGCTCGGCTCGAGGAACGCAATGATGGCGTGTACCTCGTCCGACCTCTTCCAGGTCTTGCCGACGAGGACGGCAACGTCGACGAAGGCGACATGACGACGCAGGCCCTTGCGGCAGGGATCAAGGTGGATCCAGACGACGAGGCCATGCTCGCACGGATCGCATATGGAAACGTGGCCACAGAGGCAAACCCAGGGTTCACGGTCGAGGACCGCCTCGGCGAAATGGCCCGTGACGGCGTCGTCGGCGAGGTGCTGATCGGGAACGGCGGCTTCGGATCGTTGGCTGACCCCGAGGTCGACGTCGTGTGGGCGCGACTCATGAACGACTGGCTTGCCGACGAGTACCGAGACCACATGCATCAGTTCGCCGTCGGCATCAACTTGCCTCTGTCGAGCGTTGAGGCATCGGTCAGTGAGCTCGAGCGCGCCGCCGCTCTGGGAATGCGGCCGGCACTGCTCCCGGACATCATCCCCGGTCGCGGCTACAACCAGCCGGAATGGGAGCCCCTGTGGGAGGCCGCCGCTGACCTCGAGGTGCCGCTCGTGCTGCACCTCACCGGAGGCCGTCTCAGTGCCGATGACCAGCCCCTGAGAGATGAGCAACGCGCGCCGTTCCAGCGTCACGACACGATCTCGCGTTTTGCGATGATCTCAGCCTCGTCGAGCCAGACCGTGTCCTGGTTCGTGAACACCGGCGTGCTGGAGCGGCACCCGAAGCTTCAGATCGTCATGACCGAGACCAGCGCCGGATGGCTGGCCTGGCTGATGGAATTCATGGACCACTACCACTTCAGCCGGTTGTCGGGCCCAAATGGGCTCGGGGAGTCGATGAGGCGGGCACGCGATCCGAACCGTCCTGTCCCGTTGCTGATCGACGCGCCGCCCAGCTACTACGTCAAGCGTCAGGTCAAGACGACGTTCATGTACGACCCGGTCGCAATCCAGCTGCGTGACCGCACGGGCATCGACTGCCTCATGTGGGGCAACGACTACCCGCACATCGAGGGAGTCTTCCCCGACTCGCAGCAACTCGTAGAGAAGCAGTTCGCCGGCGTCCCCGAGAACGAGATCGAGGCGATCGTGCACGACAACGCAGCAGAGCTCTACCGCCTCACCGTGTAGCGGCGATCACCCGGCGCGCCCGCGCCGTGATCAACCGCCGGGCGGTTGCAGTCGCGAGGCGGCCGGGAAGGTGAGCGCCTCCGGCCGCGAACGTTCCTTCGTTGTCAAGGCTGCTCTCGGCGAGAAGCGCTCCGACAGTCAGTGGCGACGCCGCGCGTCGGACATCACCGAGTCGCCGTCGGGCACGCGGCCGACGGTACCGGTGCCGGCCGTCCCTTACGCTGCGCACCACATCGACGGAGGGGACACACGGATGGGCACGATCGTTCTGACCGGAGCAAGCGACGGCATCGGCGCGGCCGCCGCGGTGGAGCTCACGAAGCTCGGGCACACGGTGGTCGCCACCGGCCGTTCGCAGCAGAAGCTCGACGCCGTGCGGGCGCGCATGGTCGCCGCCGCGCCCGCTGACGTCAGCGTGCCCGAGCCGATCGCGCTCGACCTCGCCGCGCAGGCCAACGTGCGCCGTCTCGCCGAGATGGTGCTCGAGCGCTGCCCGCGGGTCGACGTGCTCGCCAACAACGCCGGCATGCACACCCGCAAGCGTGAGACGTCGCCCGATGGCTTCGAGCTCGTGCTCGCGGTCAACCACCTCGCGCCGTTCCTGCTCACCAACCTGCTGCTCGAGCGCGTGCAGTCGAGTGGCGGCCGCGTCGTCACCACGTCGTCGGGTGCGCACCGCTCGGCCAGCATCGACTTCGACGACCTGCAGCGCGAGAAGAAGTTCCGCTCGTTGAGCGCGTACGGCGGCTCGAAGCTCGCCAACATCTGGTTCACGAGCGAGCTCGCCCGTCGCACCAACGTGCCGGCCACGTGCCTGCACCCGGGCATTGTCAAAACCGAGCTCGGTCGCGGCACGCCGATGTCGAGCGCGCTCAAGCCAGTGTTGGGACCCTTCATGCGAACCCCCGAAGCGGGCGCCGACACCCTCGTGTGGCTCTGCACCGACGACGAGGGCGCGCACCCGCACGCGGTCTACTACGCGAACCGCAAGCCGGCGAAGCTGTCGGCGCGCGCCAAGGACGTCGATGCCGCAAGGCGCTTCTGGGACGTCAGCGCCGAGCTGGTCGGCATCTGAGTCGGCTGCTCGCCAACGCGTC
>JBEVDP010000054.1:0-3246 GCA_040513235.1 Acidimicrobiia bacterium
CGTCGGAAGTGTTCGCGCAGCACATCTGGGTCTGCATGATCGCCGACAACTACGCGATCCGGAATCGTGACCTGATCGGGATCGACAAGATCATGTGGGAGGCCGACTTCCCGCACAACGACTCGAACTGGCCGAACAGCCGCAAGATGCTGGTCGACGCGCTTCTCGACGTCCCCGACGACGAGTGCGAGCGCATCGCCGAGCTCAACGCCCGCGAGTTGTACCGGTTCCCACGCCAGTGACATCTCGCGTCACAGTCTCGCTGCGGACGTTCGCGGCCGAAGATCCCGGCAGTTGGGACCACATCTTCGACCTGGCGCGAGCAGCTGACGAGGCGGGCATCGACCGCGTCGTCGTGTCCGACCACGTTGTCTTCGGCGAAGACCTGGACGCGTACGGCAAGCCCGAAACCGGTGGCGTCGAGGGTGGACGGCAGCCGACCGGCCCCGACGGGCACTGGCTCGAGCCGCTCACGGTCCTCACCGCAGTCGCGGCGCAGACGACACGCGTCCGGCTCGGCACCTACATCCTGATCGCGGCGCTGCGGCGACCGGTCGTGCTCGCCAAGCAACTGGCGACGCTCGACGTGCTGTCGCGTGGCCGGGTCGACCTCGGCGTCGGGATCGGCTGGCAGCGCGAAGAGTACGAGGCCGCCGGCCTCGACTTCGGCGCCCGCGGGCGCTTGCTCGATCACTCGCTCGAGGTCTGCCAGACGCTCTGGCGCGAGCAACGAGCGAGCTTCACGTCACCGAAGCTCAGCTTCGATGCGATCCACATGATGCCGAAGCCCGTGCAAGCGGGCGGTGTTCCGATCTGGGTCAGCGGCCGAGTCAACGCACGCGTCGCGCAGCGACTCGCGCGTTTCGGCCATGGCTGGATTCCATGGGGTGACGACGCCGCCGATCTCCTCAACAGCCTCCCGCGCATGCGAGCCACGGTCGACGCCGCCGGTGGAGACGGTGCCGCACTCTCGGTGCTCGGCACACTTCCGCTGACGAAGGCGGAGCAGGCGCCGGCGCTGGTAGAAGCGGGCGTCACCGACTTCCTCGTTCACATCAAGGCGCCCGACTCCTACGCCGCGGCGCTCGATGCCTATTCGGAGATCGTCACGGCGTTTGCGGGCGCCGGTCCGCGTTGATTGCGTCGACGACGACGTCGATCGCCCATGTAAGACCATTGACTGCGGTGTCGGGTTCGAGGCGCCAGTCGACGACGAGCCGTTCGTAGGACGCGACACTCCACAGCACATCGAGCACCGCGGCCGCAGTCGCGCGGTCGGCCTCGGGCCACGACGCGGTCTTCGCGGTGACTGCGGCGACGAGCACGTCGCGTTGACGCCGGTGCGCGCTGCGAAGTGTCGCGTCGTCGGGTGTGCGCGATTCGAGGGGAAACGACCCGACATATTCGAGGACTCGCGCCGTGTGCTCGGCGACGTCTTCGAGCCGCAGTCCGTCCAAGGCGATGCCGGACTCCCCTTCGAAGCGCGCCATCACGGCATCGCGCAACTCGCGTTCGTTCGCGAAGTACCGATACACCGTGCGCTCGTTCACCCCCGCACGCCCCGCCACGCTGCGAACCGTCAGCGCCCGCCAGTTCCAGACGGGAAACCCGTGCAGGAGCTCGGCACCGGCCGCGACGATGCGTTCGCGCGTCTCCGCGGTCTGCTGGCGACGGACGGGACTGTCGTATCGCCGGCGTTGCCGGACGGGTTCGCTCATCGCGTGAACGCGGGCAACGTTTCCCACCCGCGCACCGTGGACGTCGGCGACAGTTTGGCGTTCTCGTAGTCGATGTCCCACTCGGGGAACCGCTTGAACACTTCTTCGAGCGCGATGCGGCCCTCCAGGCGGGCGAGCGCGGCGCCGAGGCAGAAGTGGATGCCGAACCCGAACGTGAGGTGTTGCCCGATCGTGCGGTGGATGTCGAAGCGGTCGCCGTCGGGGTAGCGCCGGTCGTCGCGGTTCGCGGAGCCGACGAGAAACAGCATGACGTTGCCTTCGGCCACCTTCTCCCCGTACAACTCCACGTCCCGCGCGACGTACCTCGCGACGTGGGGTGCGGGCGGCTCGAATCGCAGCAGTTCCTCGATGGCATTCGGGATGAGCGACGGATCGTCGACGAGTTGACGGCGCTGGTCGGGGTGCTCGGCGAGCACCTTGCCCGCCCAGCCGATCAAGCGTGTCGTTGTCTCGTTGCCGGCGCCCGCGATCACAGTCACGTAGATGAGGATCTCGTCGCGAGTGAGCCGGCGGGTCGTGCCCGTCTCGTCCTCGAACTCCGCATTGAGCATTTCGGTCATCAAGTCGTCGGACGGGTGTTCTGCGCGCCAATCGATGTACTCGCCGAACATGTCGCCGCTGAGGACGTCGGCCGGCGACGTCGTCATCGGCTTCCCGGCCTCGGTGCGAAGGTTTGCATCGACCTGGTCGCGGATCGCCTCTTGGTCTTCCTCGGGGATGCCGAGCAGCATCCCGATGACCCGCATGGGCATCTGGGCTCCGAGATCGGCGACGAAATCGAGGCCACCCGCGCCCACGAGCGGATCGAGGCTCGCCGCGCAGAACTCGCGGATCTGCGGTTCGAGCGCGTTCATCTTCCTCGGCGTGAACACACGCGACAGCAAGCCGCGGTGCACTGTGTGGAGCGGCGGGTCTTCGAAGATGAGGACGCCCGATGGCATCTCGACGCCGGCCTTGATCAGTTCGAGGATCCCACCGCGTCCGGAGATGTAATTCTTGTGGTCGACGAGGCCGCGCTCGACGTCCTCGTAGCGACTGACGGCGAAGAACTCGTACTGCTCGTTGTAGTAGAGCGGCTGTTCCTCCCGGAGTTGGCGTAACACGGGGTAGGGGTCGGCGTTGATCTCGACGTCGTACGGGTCATAGACGACCACGCTTACCTCGCTCGGTTCAGGAGTTCGATGATGCGGGACGGGCTCAGCGGCAGGCTCGTCACCGTCACGCCGAACGGCGAGAGCGCGTCAGCCACCGCGTTGACGACCGCGGGCGGCGCGCCGATGGCACCACCTTCGCCGACGCCCTTGTAACCGCCGGGTCCGCCGCTCGGGGTCTCGATGTGCCCGTACTCGATGGGCGGCACCTCGGCTGCGCTCGGAACCAGGTAGTCGAGGAACGTTGTCGCGAGCGGATTGCCGTCGTCGTCGTACGCGAGGTGTTCGAACAGCACGCCGCCGATGCCCTGCACGACGCCACCGGCGATCTGACCCTCGACGACGCTGGGGTTGAT
>JBEVDP010000055.1:0-3749 GCA_040513235.1 Acidimicrobiia bacterium
TTGTCCGAACGGCCGCCGCATCCTTCCTCTGCGCGCCGTTCGCTGCTGATCCCCATCATCCTCCTCGCCGGCGGCGTCGCCTCAGTTTCGGTCAGCGTCGACTTCGACACCGGCAGCGCGAATCCTTGGACGCTGATCGGAGGCGCGCTCGCCATCGTGGCCGGCGTGCTGTTGACGTCGCCGGTGGCTATCCGCGCTGCAGCGGCGGCCGGGCGTCGAGCGCCGATCGCCGTTCGCCTCGCGCTGCGCGACTTGAGCCGCTACCAGTCCCGGTCGGGCGCGGCGCTCGCGGCGATCACCCTGAGTCTCGGCATCGCGGTAAGCGTCATGGTCGTCGCGGCGGCGGCCGCGGACGGCGCCAGCGAAGGCAACCTGTCGCAGAACCAACTGCTGATCCGCACGGGCAAGGACTTCATCTCGCCTGAGGAACTGCCGCAGATGCGCACCGCGGTCGAGAACTTCGCCGCCGGTATAGATGGCACGAGCCTCTACGCGCTCGACGCCGTCATTGGCCACGACAGTGTCGCGGCCGAGCAGGGAGGCGACGCGGTTCCGCCCATCTCACTTGCTCGCCGGATCAACTCGCATACGTCGCGATTCGTGACGACCCTGTACTTCGCGACACCGGAGTTGCTGGCCCGCGCCGGGCTCACCGATGACGCCACGGTCGACGCATTCACCGTGCATACGGGCGATCTTCTCTTCGAACCCTTGGCTGCTCGCGACACGCCGCCTCCCCGCATCGAGCATTACGACGCGACGGCGTACGGGTCGGTCCCGACTGCGCTGCTCACCCAAGGAGGCCTCGATCGCTACGGCTTCTCGCGCCGGCCGGCCGGCTGGTTCCTCGAAGCAAACCGTCCGTTCACGCCCGAGGAGATCGCGGCAGCACGCGACATCGCGGCCGCGACACGGCTCTACGTCGAGGTGCGCGACCAAGAGAGCAGTTTGCTCGCAGCCCGGGCCATCGCGACCGGGGTCGGCGCGTTCGTCGCGCTGTGCATCCTCGGACTGACGATCGGGCTGATTCGCAGCGAAGCCGGGCGCGACTTGCAGACCCTCGTCGCCGCGGGGGCAACGTCGTTCACCCGGCGCGCGCTTACTGCGGCGACGTCAGGCGCGCTTGCGCTGTTGGGCAGCATGCTGGCCATCGCAGGTTCGTACATCGCGCTCATCGCGATCTACATAGACAAGCCCGGCGAACTCGCCGACGTGCCGATCGTCGAACTGACGGCGTTGCTGTTCGGCTTGCCGCTCGTCGCCGCGGCCGCGGGCTGGCTCGCAACCGGACGCGAGCCCGCCGTCATCACACGCCACGCGTTGGACTGATGCACCATGGGATGGACTCGTCGACGTAACCGGCCCTGACGACAGGCGAAACTCGATCACGATGAGCCATGAGGCCGAGAGAGTGGCGGCCGACGTGCCCGTACGATCGAGGGGCGGGTGCTTTGCGGCGCTATGCGATTCCGCTCAGGAACGCCAGAGCGCGGTCGCGCACCTGGCTGGCCGCAGGTTCGTCGTAGTCGTCAAGACTCGGGTCGGTGAACAGGTGGCGGTCCCCGGGGTATTCGAAGAGCTCGACGTCGGCAACCGACGCTGCGAACTCCCGCGCGACGTCGACATCGCCGTACTCGTCCGCATCCATCGTGTGGATCTGGGCCGAGACTCCGGCGGGCCACCCACCGAATTCGGACGGCGGCAGACACCCGTGGAGGAGGAGCGCGCCGCGTGCGCCGGGCCGAGTCTGCGCGAGCTTTTGCGCAGGCATGAGACCGAGCGACATTCCCGCATACACGAGCGCGTTCGGGAGATCGGCCACCGCGCGCTCGCCGCGCTCGATGACCGCGTCGAACGAGAGTTCCCGCACGTAGGCCATACCCTCGTCGAGCGTCGCGAACGTCTTACCGTCCATCAGGTCGGGTAGGTGGACGACATGGCCTGCGGCCTGGAGTTCGGACGCGAAAGCCCGACAGCCGGACGTGAGGCCCTGCGCGTGGTGGAAGAGCACGATTTCTGCGATGCGTCATTCCGTACCCAGGCATGACGACGACACGCGTCGAATGCTGTATTCATGCGCCGCGAGCCGCGATTTCGAGGACACCTGCGGGATCGACGGGTGCTGTCGGCGGGATGACGGAAGCCGCGCGACCGGGAGTAGTTGTGGGAGCAGTCCCGCGACGCCGGTGTCGTCACTGGAGCTCGGCCCTCGACCTACGCGTACACGCGCGCACGGCTCTGACGGCCGATGAGGCGCGGGTCGCGCGTGGTGTTGAGCGCGCGCGATCGGGCGTGCCCTTGACCGGCATTCCGTGTATTGCGGGCGTCTCGAAAATCGCATACGCCACTGCAACCGTCTTCCGTCTTCAGTGGAGGCATGGGCGATAGCGCATCACTGTCGGCGCCAGCCCGTCGTACGCGCAGGATCGTGCTCGTCAGTCTGGCGATCCTCGGTGTCGCGATCTCTGCGTTCGTCGTGCGGCCGTCGCTCGTGGCGTCGGCTCCGTCGAGTTCGTCGGCCGAGTTTGGCCAGTCGACCGGTACGCAGACCGCGCTGGACGAGGGTGACGGTGTGATTCCCGACGGGGTGGCGGTCTCGGTGTTCGATGGGGAGATTCCGGCCGTGGGCAAGCTCGACCCGGATCTTCTCGATGCCTTGCGTCGGGCGGCGACGGACGCAGAGGCCGATGGCGTCGGGTTTTGGGTCAACAGTGGTTGGCGGTCGCCGGAGTATCAGCAGCAGTTGTTGCGGGACGCTGTCGTCGAGTATGGCTCGCAGGAAGAGGCCGCGCGGTGGGTGGCCGCTGCGGAGACGTCTGCTCATGTGTCGGGTGAGGCGGTCGACATCGGCCCGTTCGATGCCGCGGCTTGGCTGTCTGAGCACGGTGCCGCGTACGGGCTGTGTCAGATCTATGGCAATGAGCCTTGGCATTACGAGCTGCGTCCCGATGCTGTCGACGACGGTTGCCCGCCGATGTATGCGGATCCGACTGCGGACCGGAGCATGCGGCCGTGAATCGGGCCCCGGTTGCGCTTCAGCGCCGCTCATGCAACTTCACCGTGCCGGGAGCGTGTCCGGTTCGGGTACGCCGGCGATATGCGGTGCTGCTTAGGCTCTGGGTATGCGCGTGCTGATCGTGGAGGACGAGCCCTACCTGGCCGAAGCTGTCCGTGACGGTCTCCGGCTGGAAGCGATCGCCGCCGACATCGCCGGCGACGGCGACACTGCCCTGGAACTGCTCAGCATCCACTCCTACGACCTCGCGGTTCTCGATCGCGACATCCCCGGCCCCTCCGGTGACGAGATCGCCCGACGAATCGTCGCTTCCGGCAGCGGCACCCCGATTCTCATGCTCACCGCTGCCGACCGGATCGACGACAAGGCTTCCGGGTTCGAGCTCGGCGCCGACGACTACCTCACCAAACCGTTCGAGCTTCGGGAGCTCGTTATGCGGCTCAGGGCGCTCGACCGCCGACGCGCGCATGCCCGACCCCCGGTCAGCGAGATCGCGGGTCTCCGGCTGGACCCCTTCCGTCGGGAGGTCTTCCGCGACGGACGTTACGTCGCGCTCACCCGGAAGCAGTTCGCCGTGCTCGAAGTCCTTGTCGCCGCCGAAGGTGGTGTCGTCAGCGCCGAAGAGCTACTGGAGCGGGCCTGGGACGAGAACGCCGACCCCTTCACCAACGCCGTCCGCATCACCGTCTCCGCATTGCGCAAACGACTCGGCGAACCATGGCTCATCGCCACG
>JBEVDP010000056.1:0-3187 GCA_040513235.1 Acidimicrobiia bacterium
CGACCTGCACCTCGTCGATGACCAGTTCGCCGGGGATCTGTTCGAGCAGCGCAGCCTTCATCGCGCCGACACTACGACTGTCCGCTCATACGCACCATTGCGATGCTCGCATCGCGACTGGGCAGGCATCGGGTTGTCGGGATAGCGGCGCGGGTACGGTCCGCGGCGATGGGAACACGCACGAGCTACCCGCCTGGAACGTTCTCCTGGGTCGACCTTGCGACATCAGATCCGGACGCGGCGCGGGTCTTCTACACCTCACTGTTCGGGTGGGACGCCGACGACGGCGACGACGGCAAGGGCGGCACCTACACGACGTTCCGCAACGACGGCGACGCGGTGTGCGGGCTCACCTCGACCCCCTCAGGAGCGAGCGGACCCGCGTGGACGAACTACGTGACCGTGGCCGACGCCGACGAAGCGGCGGCGCGCGCCGGCGAGCTCGGCGGCGTGAGTGGTCCCGCGTTCGACGTCCTGGACCTCGGGCGCATGGCGGTGCTCACGGATCCGCAAGGTGCCGCGTTCGCGCTGTGGCAGCCGAAGGCGTCGATCGGTGCGGAGCGCGTGAACGACCTCGGCTGCCTGACGATGAACGAGCTCGTGACCACCGATATCGACGCGGCCCGCTCGTTCTACGAGCAGCTGTTCGGCTGGCGGACCGAAGCCGTCGACACTGGCCCCGACGGGCCAGTCATCGTCTCCGTCTACAACGGCGACACGCTGAACGCGAGTCTTGGCGTCGCCGCCGGCGTCCCGCCGCACTGGCGCCCGTACTTCACGGTCACCTCGACGGAAGCCGCCGTGGAGCGAGTACGAGCACTCGGCGGCAGCCTGCTGTTCGGTCCGTTTCCGATCCCTGCCGGGAGCATGGCCGGAGTGCTCGACCCGCAGGGTGCTGTCTTCGCGCTGTTCGAAGGCGAAGTCGACCCGTAGCACGGGCTCATCAGCCGTCGTCGAACACGTATTCGGCGAGATCGGGCTCGCGCGTCCACTCCCAGAAATCGGCGAGCGGCCACGGGCTGAGCGTACGGATCACGCCTTTGCCGTTGCGGTAGAAGTTGTGACGGATCGCCGGACTGGCCCAAACCATCTGGTTGATCTCCGACTGGTGGCGCGCTTCGTACGCGTCGTACACGTCGGCGCGCACGTCCATACTCCGGTGGCCGTTCGCGACGAGCGCGCCGAGGCAGCCGCTGATGTAGCGCATCTCGCACTCCGAGTGGAAGATGAGCGACCCGCCGTGCGCGAGGTTCGTTCCCGGCCCGTAGAGGCAGAAGAAGTTCGGGAAGTTCGGCACGGTGATCCCGAGGTACGCGGCCGCGTCCTCACCGCCATCCCACTGCTCGGCGAGCACGACGCCGTTGCGGCCGACGATGTCCATCGGCCACAGGAACTTGTTCACGTGGAAGCCGGTCGCGTAGACAATCAGGTCGACGTGATGGCGCGTGCCGTCGACCGTCACGACCGCGTCGGGCTCGATGTGGTCGATGCCGTTGCGAACGAGCATGACGTTCTCGCGCTGCAACGCCTGCAACCAACTGCCGTTGTCCTGCAGCGTGCGCTTCCCGGTCGCGGGGTAGTCGGGCACGACCTTCGCGAGGAGTTCAGGGTCCTCGACCTGACTCTCGATCCAACCCGTGAAGAACTGGCGCGTCAGCTCGTTCGCCTCGCTCACCGCCCGTTGCTGGTCGGGATAGTCGGGATCGATGCGTGAGAACTCCAACGTGCGGCCGCTCGCGGGCCAGAAGATCAAGAAGCGATACCAGCGCCCGTAGTACGGCAGGTGCCGCAGCGCCCACCGCATCCCCTCGCCCACCTTGGCGTGGTAGTTGGGATTCGGGAACATCCACTGCGCGGTGCGCTGGAACACGGTGAGCTGCTCGACCTCGGGTGCGATCGTGGGCGCGATCTGGAAGCCACTCGCACCCGCGCCGATCAGCGCGACCCGCTTCCCGCGATGGTCGACGGAGTGGTCCCAGCCCGCAGAGTGGAACGACGGGCCCGCGAACGTCTCCATGCCCGGGATGTCGGGGAGCGAGGGACGGTTGAGCTGCCCGACGGCGGAGATGAGCGCACGCGCGCGCAGCACCTCTTCGTTGCCATCCGGTGTGCGTGCCGTTACGACCCACGACGCCGAGACGTCGTCCCACTCGGCGCGAACGACCTCGGTCTCCCATCGCACGTGCTCGTCGATCCCGTGCCGGTGCATGACGTCGACGAAGTACTGATGCAGTTCCGGCTGCTGCGCGAAGTACTCGCTCCAATGGTCGGACGGTTCGAACGAGTAGCAATAGAAGTGGTTGCCGACGTCGACGCGACAGCCGGGGTACTGGTTCTCCCACCACGTGCCGCCGAGCGACGCATTTTTCTCCAGGATCGTGAACGGCAGGCCCATCTCCTTCAACCGGATGCCGGCGAGGAGCCCCGACTGGCCGCAGCCGATCACGAGCACCGGGAACGCCCGCTTCGCGTCGTCGGGTGCGTCGATCTCGATCCGGCGGTGGTCGATGCCGTCGAGCTCGAGCTCTTCGAGCATCAGCTCGACGTAGTTGTCGGGTACCGGTTCGCACGCGAGGAACGCCATCATCTCGCGCACGAGCTCCGCATCGGGCGGCGGTGGCAACACGCACCCGCCGTCGCGGAACGTCGCGATCGCAACCAGTGCGCGCCGGCGCGCCTCGGCCTTGTCGTCCTCGCTCATGAAGCCCTGGATCTCGTTGAGGAACAAGCCTTGGGGCTTGAGCTCGCTGCGGATCCACGACGGATCGCCCGTCAGGTGCACCATCGAAACCAGCAATGTCGGGATGCTGACGTCTTCGAGGTACGCCGCGATTTTGGCGTCGTCCTCGGTGATCGGTTCGCCGGCGTGCGGGAGCTTCATGGCGCCGAACTGTACGACCCCGCCCGCCTGACGCGGTCCTCTCGAGGTTGCATCCCCGGCCAGGGCGGCGAACACCCAACACCGCCATCGGCGGTTCACGCGATAATTGCGAGTCGTGGTGTACCGGCTCCTTGCCGACATCGTCGCCGTCGTGCACGGCGCGTTCCTCCTGTACGTCGTGCTCGGCGGTTTCGTCGCGTGGCGCTGGCCGAGGACGATCTGGTTGCACGTCGCCGCCGTTGCGTGGGGCATCGGCATCGTCGTCATCGGTTGGGAGTGTCCACTGACCGACCTCGAGGAAGGGCT
>JBEVDP010000057.1:0-6141 GCA_040513235.1 Acidimicrobiia bacterium
GGTTTGGTCTTCTGCTCGCCCGACGGTCCGATGTACGGGACCAGGGTCACGTGGACGTAGAAGACGTTCTCCCGCCCGACCTCGTTGCGGAACTGCCGGATGGCTTCGAGGAACGGGAGGATCTCGATGTCGCCGACGGTGCCGCCGATCTCGGTGATCACCACGTCGACGTCGTCGTGGGCAAGCGCGTTGATGCGCGACTTGATTTCGTTGGTGATGTGCGGGATGACCTGCACCGTCTCACCGAGGTACTCGCCGCGCCGTTCCTTGGCGAGCACCGCCTGATAGATCGAACCCGTCGTCGCGTTGGAGCGCCGGGTGAGCGCGACGTCGACGAAGCGCTCATAGTGGCCGAGGTCGAGGTCGGCTTCGCCCTTGTCGTCGGTGACGAAGACCTCGCCGTGCTGGAACGGGTTCATCGTTCCGGGGTCGACGTTGATGTACGGGTCGAGCTTCTGCATCGTTACCCGCAGGCCGCGAGTCTTCAGCAGCCGGCCCAACGAAGATGCAGTGAGCCCCTTACCGAGGCTCGATGCGACACCGCCCGTTACGAAGACGTGCTTCGCCACCACGGTCCCTTCTGGTCGCGCGCTCACGGCGCCGTTCATGTGCGACCGGATCGAACCGGTCATCTGACGGTATCACCCGGGAGCGCGCGCGCCGGCGATCCTGACGCGCCGTTGCGCGACGGCCACGACGACCGCGGGCCAGTCGATGAACAGGACCCACAGCGTGCCGATCCACGCCCAGTAGTCGAGGCCGAACAGGAAGTACGTCGCGACGTGAAGGCTCGACGCGATCGCGGCATACCAGACACGCGCCTGAGCCCAGAAGAACGCGAGTGGAAACGAGATCTCGAACGCGATCGTGAAGGCCGCGATCAGCACGCCGAGCACAGGCCAGGACGTGACGAAGTCGGCGAATGCGTCCCACCGCCCGACCTCCGGCTTCGGTCCCCATGCGATCGACAACCGCACGTTCTCGGACGTGACCCACGACAGGCCCGAGCGCACGAGCTTCCAGTAGCCCGCGAAGAAGTACCCCAGCGCGACGACGAGGATGCCGGTGCGGATCGGCCATCCGTACCGCGCGTCGGGCGCGCGCTCGCGTCGTTCCCGCGGCATCGGGGCCGCGAGAAACGGCACCGCGGCGAGGAGCAAGAGCACGTCGTTGTGCATGATCTTGCCGCGCGCGTCGCGCAGGCCGGCCAGGAGGAGGTATGCGATCCAAGCCACGGCGAAGGTCGCCCGGGGCCAGCGGCGCGCGACGAACAGTGCGGCCGCGAGGCCACCAACCACCTGCACCGCGGCGATGACCGTTGCGCTCGGCATGTCGCTCAGCCACACGAGGAACCACGGTGGCCGGAACAGTCCGTCGGGAGTGGGGTCGAGCTGCCGGTAGGGGCCGAGCACGACCCGCAACCCGATGAGCACGGCCAGGCCGGTGTGCGCGCACCACAGGCGGGCAGCCGACTCGGGGCCGAAGAGAGCGTCGTCGAGGCGCTTCCCCACCGTCGTCACGGATGCTCGCACTCGTGATACAGCTCGGGATCGGTCGTGACCTCCCAGTCGTCGTCGACGCGATCGATCCGCTCTCGCAGCCGGTACACGCGGACCGCCGCAACGTCGCGGCCGGCGTCCCGCGCGCCCTTCGCGATGCCGCGGCACACCGCCGCCCGTGTCGCGTCGCTCGAACTGGGAAACTCCGAGAGCGGCCACTCCGCGAGTCGGTACCCGAGCGGCAAGTCCTGCTGGTCGAACGGGGTCTCGACACCGGCCGCGTCGACGGTGCGCGCTTCCCACGAGGTACGGGTGTCGTCGCGGGCAACACTGAACAACCGGAACGCGGTGAGCGGCCAGGCCTCGAACCCGACGAACCCGAACAGCATCACGACGCCGAGAAACACGCCCACGAACCAACGGACGCGAATGGTGGGGGTCACGTGGTCTCCAGCGTCAGGTAGGCGAGCGCGCCGGTGAGGGTGAAGAACACGACGCCGCCGACGATGGCGCCGGAGTCGTTGAGCAGACTGCCGAGCACGGCGCCCGCATAGGTCGCGGTGAGCGCGGCGCCGAGGAGCGGGATGCGCTCCTTCAGCGTGAGCATGGGGCGCTTGCCGATCCGTCCCAGCGCGATCACGAACGCGATCCCGAGAGGGATCGCCAGTGCCCAGAATGAGCGGGTCGATTCGCGCAGCGCAGCGACGAACTTGCGCTCGACGATCGCGAAGAGCGGGCCGACGCCGTCTTCCGATACGCGCTCGACCAAACGGCCGAGGTGGGCCCGTTCTGCGCTCGGGCGCATCAAATCGATACCGGCGAAGATCGCAATCGCAACCGCGGTCGCTATGGCGGCGATTACGACGGTGCGGGGACGGACCCGGCGCTGCCGGAGCAGTACCGCGAGCAAGAGGAACACCGGCACGCTGGCGAGGATCCCGCCCACATCGGCACCCCAGGCGGGGAGGCCTTCGACGACAAGGACGAAACCCATGAGCGCGACCGCGCCCGCGAACGCGTACCGGCTGCGCACGAACACGACAATGAACGTCGCGAGCAAGATCGTCGCGGTGAGCACCGCGCCGTACGAATAGTTGCTGATGCCGTACAGCCGGGAGTTCGCCGTGGGCGAGTACCCGAAGACCGCGTTGAAGTGCAGACGCGAGCCGGTCATAGCGTCGAGCAGTACCACGCCCAGCATCGCGCCCAGCATCCCGAGCACCGGGCCGTAGGGGCGCGGCAAGAACCACGCGCCCGTCGCCAGCGCTGCCGCGATCCCGGCAAGCGCGAGCACATACGGCCCGAAGCCCGCGATCCCACCGGGGACCGCTTGGACGAGAAGGGCGCTCGGCAGGGTCGCCATCGCGAAGAGCGCGCACCACGCGAGTGCGCGCCGACGGCGTACCGACACGCTCTCGCCGACTGCCGTCACAAGGAGCGTCGCGAGCACGAGCACGCCGAGCAAGCCGACGAGCAGCATCGTCATCGGCGCGAGGCGCACGCCGCGCCGGGCCGATCCGAGGGCGTCGTCGATGAAGCCGTCGGCGCGCGCTGCAAGCGACGCGTTCGACGGCACGATCTCGTAGGGACGCCCCTCCATCTCGTCGGTGAAATCGATGCCGAACTGATCGAGGAGGGTGGGGCCGACGTCGACCGTGATCACGACGCCCGACCGTTGCGACGAGCCCGACTTGAGGTATCCGGGACTCGAGCCCGGCGTGCGCAGGCCGGTCACCGTGAGCTTGCGGCGTCCTTCCGACGGCGCGACGACGAGCACCGAATCGCGTTCCGGATCGACCTCGGCGAGCAGACGGCCGAACAACTCGTCGGCGTCGTGCAGGGCTTCGGTGCGCAGCCGTGCGAACTGCGCGTCGGTGCTCACGGCTTCATAACGCCGCACTCGCGCGAGATCGGACGCTTCGACGAGCACGACGCCCTGCTCGCCCGCCTGGCCCCACGCGTCCCGGAAGGCGCCTTCGACGCGCTCCGGGTCGAGACGTACGCCGAACGGTGCGGCGTCGTCGGCCATCAGCAGGTCGGTTGCGACGGTTCCGCCGGCTACCGCGCCGTTCCGGTCGATCAGCGCGAGCGCGGCGTCGCGGTGCACCTCCACGGCCGTCACATCGCTGCCGTCGGCGTTCGCGATCGCCGCGAGACGCACGTCGTTGTCGATCAACTCCTCGGCGACCGCGCCGAGTTGCGCGTCGTACGGAAGGCCGTCGTTCTCGTCTTCGAGCAGCGGAAACCCGAGCGACACGATCCCGTCGGCCGGTAGTGCACCAACCGTGCGCGCGAACACCTCTCCCGCAGTCTCGCCGTCGACAGGCTCGTCGACGTCGTATTGCTGCCCGTCGACTTCGGTCAATCCGACCGCCCGGGTCCCAGCACCGAACGTGAGGTACGCATCGCCGGGTCCGGCGAGATGACCCGGAACGCGCGCGGGCCCCAGGCTCGCAACCGCCGCGTCGGCGAGGAAGCCTTCGAGGTGCGGCAACTCGACGGTCTCGAGTTCGCTCCACGTCACTCCCGGCAGCGAGAACATGAATACCCGCTGCACTGCTTCGGTCTGTACGGAGCGACCGTCACCAGCCGCACGCGCGGCATCACAGACGCCCGTTCCCAACGTGATGAGCACGACCAGGCACGCCAGGAGTACCCGTCGTGTCATAGGTTGCCCCGGCCCAGTTCGTCGAAGCGGCGCAGCGGCGGAACGCGCCTGATGACGGTACTGAAGGAGACGAACTCCGAGAGGACATTCACCGCGAACAGCACGGCCGCGACGACGAGACGAGTCCCAGTACCGGCTTCGATCACGACTGCCAGGCCGAGGACCGCCCCGACCACGTTGGCACCGGTGTCACCGAGCATCAACCGTTCGCGCAGGTCGTCGGGGAGCAATGCGAGCGCGGCGCCGAGGACGACCGCAGTTGCGACACCGGTTGCATCGGTCCCGCACAAAATCAGGACCGGTACGTAGGCGACGAGGGCGGCCTTGATGGCACGGCCCGGTACACGGTCGAGCAGGTTCGCGAGATTGGCCGCGAGCGCGATGAGCGCAGCATCGACGAACGTCTCGAAGCCGGACCCATCGTGCGCGACCGACGCGAGCACGAGCGCGAGCGCGGCACCCCCCGCGAGCTTGCAGAACCCAGTGGTGACGCGCGCGTGCACCAGCGCGCCGACATGGCCCCGGAACCCGCGCGCATCGCCGTTGCCGAGGAGGTCGTCGAGGAGGCCGAGCAGCCCGAACCCGACGACCGCGACCAGCACGCGGATGCGCGCGGCCGGCACGGTGTCGTCGCCGACACCGAGTGCGCCCAGGGCCGCCCGCGCGCCTTCGACCGCCAACACGGTGAACACGAGCACGAGCCCCGCCGCGGTCGGCAGGCGCCGGCCCCGGTAGTTCTCACGCTGCAGCACCGGCGAGGCGAGCACGTCGGCCAGCGCGAACACGAGGCCACGCGCCACGATCACGCCGACGACGAACGCGATCACGATCCTCATGTTCGACCACCGAGCCAGGAGTCGGCTCGTAACAGGAACACGGGCACCGCGACGGCCAACATGACCGCGGGTACTGCCGCGCCCGAATCGTTGGCGACCAAGCCGACGAGCGCGAGGATCGCCATGCCGATCGCGGCGGCTCGGCCCGCGAGTGTGAGTCGGACGCGCCGTCGCCCCGCTTCCATACGCAGGAACGTGTATTCGACGACGAGACCGAGCGCGACGCCGAGCAGGAGGAACAGCAGCAACCCCGCGCCGGCGAAGCTCGCCTCCCAGCGCCGCTCGAGGAGCTGAGAGACCGCGTCGAAGCCGCCGTCGCGAACTCGTTCGAGGAACCGCGCGAGGTGTGTGCGATCAGCCCGCGGGCGGGCCAGGTCGATCAAGCCGAACGCGAGAACAGTTGCGGCGCCGATCGCGAACCACGCGACGACATGGCGAACCCGCAGCGTGCGGCCCGCGAGCACCATCGCGGTGATTCCGAACGCGGGCACCATTGCCAGCACACCACCGACGTCGCCGCCGAGCATCGGCAGGCCGTCGACGAGCACACCGAGCACGAGCACGCCGCATGCCACGGGGAGCGACCACCGGCGCGGGAGCCCTTCGTAAACGGAGATCGCGAGCAACAGCGTCGCGGCCGCGAAGAACCCGAACGCGAGGTTGCCAAGTCCGGCGAAGCGACCCGCGACCGCGGTCGAGTAACCGAACAACGTGTTCAGCTGGAGCGGCGCGCCCAGCACGAGGTCGACGGCGAGCAGACCGACGATCGCAGCCAGAGCGATCGCGACGGCGAAGAACGGCCGGCGGCGGCGCAGGGCTTCGAGCGCGGCAGTGAGCACGATCGCGGGAACGAGCACACCGAGGCCGAGACCGACTGGAGTGCGGACGCCGAGCAGAGCACTGATGAACGTGGCCGGCACCAGCGCCAGCACTGCGATCGCGAGCGTCGGCAGCAAGCGATTCACAAACGCGGGCAGGCGGGCTCGCACCGCATACCCGATCGCGAGGAGGGCGACGGCCACGGTGAGGAACGTGGTCGCGTACGGGATTGCGTCGTCACGCATGTCTGCCGTGCGGGCCGCGTCGACGAGCATGTCGACCCTGTCGTCCACCGAGCCGCCCGTGCCGGCCCGCCGAA
>JBEVDP010000058.1:0-6350 GCA_040513235.1 Acidimicrobiia bacterium
CTGTTCACGCCCTACGCGGCCGGTGCGATCGCCGGCGTGATGATCGTCGCGTGGATCACCAATCACCGGAAGGCGGGCTTCTTCGTGTTCGCGCGCCCGACCGAGGGTTGGGAATACATCATGAACCTCACCGCCGCGTGCTTCGCGATCGCGTGCCTGGGCGCGGGCGAGTGGTCGGTCGACAACGCCGTCGACTTCGACCTGAGCGGTTGGTGGGGCTTGATCTCCGCGCTCGTCATCGGGGTCGGAGGTGCGGTGGGTCTGCTCGTCGTGTTCTGGCGACCCCCCGCGCCGGCGCCGGCTAGCTGAGGCGCGCGAGCCGTTCGACGAGCAGCGGCACCGCCGCGCGCCAGTCGGCCACGATCCCGGCGTCGGCCGCGTTCCAGATGGGCGCGTCGGGGTCGGGATTGATCGCGAGCACGGTGCCGGCGGCGCGCACGCCGACGGTGTGGTTGAACTTCCCGCTGGCGCCGATGCTCACGTACAGCCGGGGCGCGATCGTGCGCCCCGTGATCCCGATCTGGCGCGAGCGTGGGAGCCAGCCCTTGTCGGTGACCTTGCGGGTCGCGCCGAACTCGGCGCCGAGGGCGTGGCGCAGCGCTTCGAGCGCGTCGTATTCGTCGGGCGGGACTCCCGTTCCGATGCCGATGACCGCGTCGGCGTCGGCGAGCACCTCGATGTCGTCTTCTCGTGTGCGCGCGAGCACGCGTACCCGGCCCCGCGGTTCGAGTGTGATCGTCTCGTATGTGAACTCCCGACGGCCGGCACGGGGCATGAGCTTGGGCATCACGCCGGCCCGCACGGTTGCCATCTGCACCGGCGAGTCGCAACCGATCGCGGCAACGAGCTGGCCGCCGAACGCGGGCTTCCATGCGATGAGCCGGCCGTCGGTGACGTCGAGCTCGACTGCGTCGCCGGTCATGCCGGCATCGACTTGCACGGCGACTCGAGCGGCGACTTCGCGACCCCAGGCCGTCGATGGCGCGAGGATCGCCCACGGGTGTTCGTCGCGCGCCAGTGACCCGACCGCGCCGGCGACGTCTTCCTCCACGTTCTCCCCGACGAGATGGACGATCTCGTCGGCGCCCCAACTCGTGAGCACTTCGGGGTCGGGTTCGGTGACCGTGACGGCAAGGACGTTGCCGGTGAGCGCGGCCGCCGCCCCGAGGAGCTCTCGGGTTCCGTGCTCGCGATTGGGCTCGGCCAGGACCATCACCAGCGGCGCGCCCGGGCGGGAAGGGGCAACCGTCGCGGCTGGAGCAACGCGCGCGCCCGCGAGCGCGCCGCGTTCGACCAACGCGGTCAGCGCCCGATCAACTTGTTCGTGGAGGGATGCATCCGGCCACCGGTGGCGGGCCCGATCGACGGCGATCACCTTGACCGGGCCGACCCAGGTCGGCGACCCGGCTTGGCCCCAGGGACCGGCGCCGAGATCGCCGGCGCCGATGCGAACGATGTGCGCCGCGGGAACTGCCGCGCGCCCCGGCGGTTCGACCTTCGTCGGTTCGCAGAGTCGCTCGGCACAGGAGAGGATCGCGGGCAGGGCGACTTCCGCTTGCAGCAAGCCGTCGTCGTGCTCGCAGCGCGCATCGATCTTGATGTCGTCGACGGCGAGGTAACGCACGCCGGTGAGGAACGGAAGATCGAGGAGCTGCGCGACCTCGGGTCCGACCTGACCGGTGTCGGCATCGACGGAGTTGCGACCGGTGAGGACGAGGTCGAACGGGCCGTAGCGCGTGAGCGCGGCCGCGAGCGCCTTCGCCGTTGCGAGCGTGTCGGAGCCCGCGAACGCCGTGTCGGTGACATGCACACCGCAGATGTCGACCTCGCGGTCCAATCCCCATGCGATCGCCTCTCGCAGCGAATCGTCGGCGGCCGGTGGCCCGAGCGTGAACACGGTGACACGCGAACCCGGCCGTTCCACCGCGAGCTCGCACGCTTTGCTCACCGCGCGCCGGCAATAGGGATTGAGTTCCAACTCGATGCCGTCGCGCCGCAAGCGGCCGTCTTCGCCGAGTTCGATCTCTTCGAACTTCGGGATCTGCTTTACGAGCACGGCAAGCCGCATACGATCCAGGCTATGGCACGACAAGCAGTGATCGTCGACTGCGCCCGCAGCGCGTTCGGCAAGCGGAAGGGCGCGCTGGCGGAGTGGCACCCGACCGACCTGCTCGGAGTCGTCCTGCGCGCGTTGATCGAACGCAACGCCATCGACCCCGAACGCATCGACGACGTCGTTGGTGGCTGTGTGACGCAGGCCGGGGAGCAGGGATGCAACGTCACTCGCAACGCCTGGGTGGCCGCGGGCTTGCCCTGGTCGGTGCCGGCGACCAGCGTCGACCGGCAATGCGGTTCGTCGCAGCAGGCCGCGCACTTCGTCGCGCAAGGAGTAATCGCCGGCGCGTACGACATCGGCATCGCGTGCGGCGTCGAGTCGATGACACGCAGTCCGATGGCTTCCAACGCGCGTGGCGGCGCCGGACCGTTTTCGGGCGAGTTCCTGTCGAACACGAACAACACGCTCGGTATCCAGTTCTGGGTCGCGCAGGTGCTCGCCGACAAGTGGGGCATCACGCGCGCCGAGATGGACGCGTACGCGCTCCAGTCCCACCAACGGGCGGCGGCAAACACCGACAACGGGTTCTTTGCGGGTGAGATCGTGCCGGTGCAACTCGCCGACGGCACACTGCTGACGTCCGACGAGGGGATCCGGCACGACGCCTCGCTCGAGAAGATCGCCGCGCTCGGTCCGGCGTGGGAGTCCGCCGACCAACCTGCACCAGACATCACCGCCGCCAACGCGTCGCAGATGACCGACGGCGCCGCGGCGATGCTGATCGCGGATGCGGACTTCGCCGAGCGACACAACCTTCCCGTCCGGGCGCGCTTCACGCACTTCGCGGTCGCCGCCGAGGATCCGGTGCTGGTGCTTTCGGCGCCGGTTCCCGTCACCTACAAGCTGATGGAACGGTCCGGTCTGAAGGTCGACGACTTCGACGCCGTCGAGTGCAACGAAGCCTTCGCCGCGATCGCGCTGATGTGGCAGAAGGAGTTTGGCTACCCGATGGACCGCTTCAACCCGCGCGGCGGCGCAATCGCGCTCGGACACCCGCTCGGCGCGTCCGGCGTCGCGTTGATGACGCGCCTCTTGCGCCATCTCGAAGCGACCGGAGGCCGGCTCGGGTTCCAGACCATGTGCGAAGGGGGAGGCCAAGCCAACGCCACGGTCATCGAACGCCTGTAACCCAGCGAACCTCGGTGGCTCGGTGCGCGTCGAGCGCGGTCATCCACGCAGGTTGGTCAGGGCTTCGAGTTGTTCGACGTAGTGGGCGGGGGAGTGGTGGACGACGCGGACGTTGATCGCGGTCGCGCCCGCGTCGATGAGCTCGGCGACGGCGGCCGCCGTTCGGTCGGGCTCGCCGATGGGATCGAGTGGCGGCTCGGGCTGGAGGACGACTTCCAGGGTGTCGACGTCGGTCCGGGCCAGCATCGGCGCGATCTCAGCGGGGCGGAGACCGAACGGAGCCCAGCCGTCGGCCAGTTCGACGGCGCGGCGTAACGAGCGGGCGGTGCGGCCGCCGACCCACATGGGCACGCGCGCCTGTACTGCGCACGGCTCGACCCGCAGGCCCGAGAACTCGTAGAACTCGCCGTGATATTCGGGCTCCGCGTGCGAAAGTGCGGCCCGCAATGCGCGCATCGCGTCGTCGGCGCGTGCGCCACGATCCGCAAACGGAACGCCGAGCAGCGCGAACTCTTCCTCCAGCGAACCGACGCCGACACCGAGGATCAGCCGGCCGCCGGCGACCGCGTCGAGCGTGCCGTACCGCTTGGCGATCGCGAGCGGGTGGTGGTAACCGAGGACGACGACGTGGGCCGCGAACCGGATCGTCGCGGTGAGCGCGGCGAGCGCGCCGAATGTCGCCAGCGGGTCGTAGTAGCGGCCGCCGCGCACCTTCGCGACCTCGACCGGAATTGCGATGTGCTCACTGCACGTGCAGTGATGAAAGCCGAGCCGGTCGGCGGCCTGCACGACGCCGACAATGTCGGCGAACGTCGCGGTCTCTTCCCACTGCGCATGGGCGCGGGGTAACAACGTCAGCCCAGGTGTGACAATCCCGTACTTCACGCGCGAGGGGCGAAGACGCGCTCGAGCGCGGCGACGAGCGCAGGTACGTGTTGCGGCGCGTCGCTCAGGCGGTCGGTCTCGATGAGGTGCACCATCGACTCGGTGATGATGCCGAGCAACCCGACCGAAATTGCCCGCGCCTCGGGAGCGTTCGCGGCCAGCGGGTCGAACTCCGCCCACATGCCACGGAGCAGGTCGGCCAGTTCGCGCCGCATGCGGGAGCGCAGCGCGTTCACCTCGGTGGACGTGCCGATGCCTTCGAGCAAGACGATGGTGGCCGCGGCCGGGTCGGCGGCCAGGTGCTCGACGTAGGCTCCAATGCCGACCTCCACGAGATCGTCGTCGGGTCCGGCCTGGAAGATCGAACTGCGTACGTCGGCGAGCAGATCGCGCAAGGTGGTCTGGAGCGCGCCGTACATCGCGTCCTCGCGGTTGTCGAAGAACGCGTAGAACGCAGTGCGGCTCGTTTTGGCGCGCCGCACGATGTCTTCGACCGACGTCTTGTGGAAGCCTCGCGCGGCAAACTCATCGATCGCGGCGCGCACCAGGCGGTTGCGCTGATCGGCGCGACGCTCCTCGGGCGACTGGCCGCGGTAGCGGCGACCCGTCGACCCGGCCGGGAGCTGGTCTAGGTGCTGGGCGACCACCGTGTCAGGGTAGCCGCACCGTCGCGGTTACCGTTCCGCCGTGCTCGACAAGCAGTGCTCGCTCGCTGACGCCATTTCCCGCCACGTCCAAGCCGGCGACGTGCTGCATCCTGTCGTCGGTCATACGCGCTGGAGCGCGGCGGCGCGCGAAGTCGTCCGGCAGTGGTGGGGTCGTGAGCCGGGCTTCACGCTCGCGATGCTGTCGTTGTCGAGTCTTGGCGCGCTGTTCTTCCGCGGTGGCCTCGTGCGCAAGGTCATCACGGGGTATTCCGGCGACACGTTCCCCAACTACACGCCGAACCCGTGGTTCGCGGGTGCCTACGAACGCGGCGAAGTCGAAGTCGAGCACTGGTCGTTTCTCGCGTTCGCGCAGCGCCTCGAGGCCGCCGCGCGCGATCTACCCGCGATTACCACCCGGTCGATCGCGGGATCGTCAATGGAATCCAACCGCGCGTTCGCCCGAGTCGAAACTCCGTTCGGTCCCGTCGGCCTGCTTGCGCCGCTCGTCCCCGACGTCGCGTTGCTGCACGCGCCGATCGCCGACCGCGCCGGCAATGTCGCACTGCACCCGCCGATCCTCGAAGGCGTTTGGGGTGCGCTCGCGGCGCGCCGGGGCGCGATCGTGACCGTCGAGCGGATCGTCGACGACATTCGGCCGTGGTCGCATCTGGTCCGGGTACCTGGCCACCGCGTGCTGGCCGTCGTGGAGGCGCCTCTGGGCGCGCATCCCGGCGGGCTCTACACGGGTGATCTCCCTGTCGACGCGTACGGCGAGGACTACGACTTCTGGCTCGAGGCGCGCGCCGCGACCCGGCGCGACGACTACGACGACTGGATCCGCCACTGGGTCCTCGACGTCGAGACGCAGGAACAGTGGATCGAGCGCCTCGGTTCGGAACGCGTCGCGTCGTTGCGGGCCAAGGCGGCGCCCGACTCGTGGCAAGCCGACGCGGCCGCGTTCGCGCCCGACCTCGACGCGCCGCCGAACGCGTGGGAGCACGCGGCCGTGTGGGGCGCGCGCCATCTGGCCGATCGGATCGAAGCGCGCGGCGCGCACGCGGTGCTCGCGGGCGCAGGCGTCGCCAATCTCTCGGCATGGTTGGGAGTGCAAATCGCGCGGGCGCGCGGCTGTGACGTGCAACTCACCGCAGAGATCGGGTTGTGGGGCTACGACCCGACCCCGGCCGACCCGCTCGTGCTCAACCATCGCAACTTTCCGACCGCGACGATGCTGTCGGACGCGTCGTTCGTGCTCGGCGCCCTCGTCGGCGGGCCGGGAACGACGACGATCGGGTGTCTCGGTGGCGCGCAGATCGATCGCTACGGAAACGTGAACTCGACGTTGATTCCGCCGGCGCCGTTCCTCGTGGGTTCCGGCGGCGGCAACGACGTCGCGAGCACCGCAGCTGAGAGTGTCGTGGTCGCGACGCTGAACCCCGCTCGCACGCCGCCCGAGTGCGGCTACATCACCTCTCCGGGTGCGTCGGTGCAAGCACTCGTCACCGACCTCGGCCGGCTGGAGAAGCGAGGCGACGAGTTGGTGCTGGTCGCGGTCCCCGCCGGACCCGATCCCG